>JAYRLX010000537.1:0-500 GCA_041905125.1 Caulobacter sp.
CGCTTCTTCGAGGGCTTCCGCCGCGACGCCCACCCGATGGCCGTCATGACCGGCGCTGTCGGCGCCCTGTCGGCCTTCTACGCCGACAGCATGAACGTCGACGACGCCCGTGAGCGCGAGATCAGCGCCCACCGCCTGATCGCCAAGATGCCGACGATCGCCGCCCGCGCCTACAAGTACACGGTCGGCCAGCCGTTCGTGTCGCCGCGCAACGACCTGTCGTACTCGGAAAACTTCCTGCGCATGTGTTTCGCCGTGCCGGCCGAGGACTGGAAGCCGAACCCGGTGCTGACCCGCGCCATGGACCGGATCTTCATCCTGCACGCCGACCACGAGCAGAACGCCTCGACCTCGACCGTCCGCCTGGCCGGTTCGTCGGGCGCGCACCCGTTCGCCTGCATCGCCGCCGGCATCGCCTGCCTGTGGGGCCCGTCGCACGGCGGCGCCAACCAGGAAGCCCTGGAAATGCTGGAGACCATCGGTTCGGTCGACAACATCAA
>JAYRLX010000537.1:510-2101 GCA_041905125.1 Caulobacter sp.
GACCGTAAGTACAAGCTGATGGGCTTCGGCCACCGCGTGTACAAGAACTTCGACCCGCGCGCGAAGGTCATGCAGAAGACCGCGCACGAGGTTCTGGGCCAGCTGGGCCACAACAACGACCCGCTGCTGAACGTCGCCCAAGAGCTGGAAAAGGTCGCCCTGAACGACCCGTACTTCGTCGACCGCAAGCTGTACCCGAACATCGACTTCTATTCGGGCATCACCCTGCGCGCGATGGGCTTCCCGACCAACATGTTCACCGTGCTGTTCGCCCTGGCCCGCACCGTCGGCTGGATCAGCCAGTGGAAGGAAATGTTCGAGGACCCGACCCGCAAGATCGGTCGTCCGCGTCAGCTCTACACCGGCGCCACGCAGCGCGATTACGTTCCGGTCGAAGAGCGCTAAGCGCCTCGCCTGGATCAAGGATCAGGCCCCGCTTCGGCGGGGCCTTTTTCGTTTCAGCGGTTCAGCAAAAAGCCCAGGACCTCGGCCACGGCGCGATAGAGGGTCTCCGGGATCTCCTCGTCGATCTCGATCGTGGAGAGCGCCTGGGCCAGCACCGGATCCTCCTCGATCGGCACGCCATGCTCGCGCGCGGTCTCGATGATCTTCTCGCCCACCCAGCCCTGGCCGGAGGCGACGACGCGGGGTGCGCTGGTCTCGTCGTGCAGCAGGGCTACCGCGATGCGCGGCCGCGCGGTGGGACCCGTGACGCCGCTCATGAGGCCTGATCCACGAAATGGCCCAGCGCTCGAGCGTCCTTGACCGGCGGCGGACCGGAGTGGACGGCGACCTCCGGCGTCAGCTCGGCTTGGCGTAGCGCCGCGCCAAGAGCCTCTTCGCCAGCGCGCAGACGCGCGATGGTCTCGGCGCGCTCGGCCCACAGCGAGACCCGCGCTCGGGCGCCGGTCAGGGTGACCAAGGCGTGCACGGGCCCCAGCGGCTCGACATCGATCGAGAAGCGGACGCGATAGGTCCGTTCGATCGGTCCGACCATGGCGCCGCCCGCGCCGCCGTCACGGGTGATCTCGAACTGCGCCACCGCCACGCCCTGCGGCGTCACGAACGGCACGTCCAGGTTAAGACGCGCAGGCTGCGGGCGAATCTCGCCGGTCTCCGGGTCGTGGTGGACCTCTCGCAGCGACGCGATCTGCATCAGGTCCTGCCGCGCCAGGGCGGCGGCGGCGCCTTTCAGCAGACGGCGGACGATCTCGTCGGGCGGGGCCTGGGAAGGCAAGGCGGAGACCGAAGGGCGCTGTCCGGCCATCGGCCCGTCCGCGAACGGCGGCGGAGGCGTCCCTGGCTTTCTGGAGTCGGCGACCATCCCGCCGTAGCCTCGCGCGGCGAGCGGCGCGGCCGCCATCGGCGCTGGAGGGTGGCCTTCATCTGTCGCGATCGAAGGATCGGCCAGGTCCAGCAGCCCAAGAACCGTCGGCGTGGGCTTGACCGGCTGCGCCGAAGGCGTCGCCTTTGAGGGCGCAAGGAAGGCGGCGAAACGCGGCTCGACGGCGTCGTCCGGAGGCTCTTGCGACGGGCCGGCTGCGGCCGGAACCGAGGCCGCGACCTTCTCATCCGTCGCCGCAGGCGGCTG
>JAYRLX010000084.1:0-11763 GCA_041905125.1 Caulobacter sp.
CAGCGAGGCGATCAGGGCGCCGGCGAGGGTGCGTTACTCCTGGACCTTCAGCATCAGGGCCGAGGCCTGGACCAGCTTGCCGCCGTCCTCTGACGCCGCGCGCAGGCGCGGCAGCTCGGTCAGCGAGGCCAGATAGTCCTCCCAGCCCACGCGCGCGCCCTCGCCGTTGAAGCGGGCCAGCACCTCGGCATAGCCGGTCTTCAGCGTGGCCGAGGCGCTCGCGTCGGCGGCCTTGGCGTCGGGACCGAAGCCGATGGCGAAGTCGAAGGTCGCTTCCTTGGCCACGGTCGGCAGCTGGGCCGTCAGCACGATCGCGCCTTTCGCCGAGCTCGTGGTCGCCTTCAGCCCCGCCAGGGCGTCGCCGTCCTGGAGCGCGCTGGCCGACGCCTTGGCGAAGGGCTTGGTCCCGTTCAGGCTGAGATGCGCCTGGCCCTCGAAGGCCGTCAGCGCCGTCTTCGAGGTGGTTCCCGAATCCCCGCCGCCGGTATTGGCCATGTGCGGCTCCAGCACCAGGGTCGGGGTCACCGGGCCCTTCAGCGCCTTGACCGTCACCCGCACGAACAGGCTGTTGCGGTCCGGGTCGGTGAAGATCCGCTTCTCGATGACGAAGCGTCCCTGCTTGTCCGTGGTGGTGATCTTGTAGGCCGGCGACAGCGGACGGCCGGCGCTGTCGACGTGCAGATATTCGGTCTTGGCCGTGGTGTCCGCGCCCTCGACCGCCAGGCCCGTCGGGGTTTGGACGGCGATGCGCATCTGCTTGATCTGGGCCTCGTGGATCAGGCCGTACATGGTCTCGGTCAGCACCCCGTCAGCGATCGAGAACCAGACCTTGGACACCGCGCCCGTGGGCCCGCCGGGCTTATAGGCGCCGTCGACATAGGCCTCGTAGGACGCGCCGACGCCGGTCTTGGCCGAATAGGCCCAGGTCGTGGCCGGCCCGGCGGCGTGGGCGGCGCTGGCGAGGGCGGTGGCGACCGAGGCCAGGGCGAACAGTTTCAGGCGGCGCATGGCGAGGACCTCGTCAGGCTAAAGGAAAACTAAGGGATCAGGCGGGCTGGGCGTCGCGAACCGCGAAGGTCGCCAGGGCCGCGATGACCAGGGAGGCCGCGCCCAGGACGAGCGCGTAGATGGCCTGGCCGCCGAAGAAGGTCTTCAGCAGCAAGCCCAGCACCGTCGCCGCCAAGAGCTGCGGGATGACGATGAAGAAATTGAAGACGCCCATGTAGACGCCCATCTTCCGCGCCGGCAGGGCGCCGGCCAGGATCGAGTACGGGGCCGAGAGGATCGAGCTCCAGGCGAAGCCGACGCCGACCATGCCGATCCACAGCAGGCCGGGCTGGCGGATCAGCAGGAAGGACAGCAGGCCCAGCGCGCCGAGCGTCAGGCACAAGGCGTGGCTGACCTTGCGGCTGGAGATCTTGACCATCAGCGGGATCAGCAGGGCCGCCAGGGCCGCGACGCCATTGTAGACGGCGAACAGCACGCCCACCCAGTCCGCGCCCTCGTTATAGGCCTTCGAAGCCGCGTCCGTGGCGTGGAAGTGGACCGCCGCCACGGCGGGGGTCGTGTAGATCCACATGGCGAACAGGCCAAACCACGAGAAGAACTGCACCACCGCCAGCTGGCGCATGGTGACGGGCATGCGGAAGACGTCCTCCAGCACCTCGGAGAAGCCGTTGTCGGTTCGGCCCAGCCGCTTGAACCGCGCGCCCGCCACGCCCGCGACGCCGAACGCCAGCAGCAGGCCCGCCAGGACATAGAGCTCCTTCTCCAGACGCGCGAACCAGACGATCGCCGCCAGGGCCAGGCCGGACAGCACGCCGCCGACGCCCAGGGCGATGTAGGCGTTGACCGAGGGCGCGGGCTCCTGACGCGGGCCAAAGCCCCTCTCCTCCTCGATCTCGAAAACCCGCAGCTGCTCGGGCGGGTATTCGCGGGTCGTAAAGACCGTCCACATCACCGCCAGCAAAAGCCCCGCCCCGCCGGCGTAGAAGGCGATCCTGACCGCATCCGGAATCTGGCCCGCCGGGGCGACATTGGACACGTGGAACCCGTTGGTCAGGATCCACGGCAGGGCCGAGGCCAGCACCGCGCCCAGGCCGATGAAGAAGCTCTGCATCGCGTAGCCGGTCGCTCGCTGCTCGTCGGGCAGGTTGTCGCCGACGAAGGCCCGGAACGGCTCCATGGTGACGTTGATCGAGGCGTCCATGATCCACAGCGCCGCCGCCGCCACCCACAGGGTCGGCGAATTGGGCATGATCAAGAGGCCCAGCGTCGTCAGGATCGCGCCCCAGAAGAAGTAGGGTCGCCGGCGGCCCAGACGCCCCCAGGTCTTGTCGCTGAAATGGCCGATGATCGGCTGGACCAGCAGGCCCGTGGCCGGCGCGGCGATCCACAGGATCGCCAGGTGGTTCACGTCCACGCCCAGGGTCTGGAAGATGCGGCTGGTGTTGGCGTTCTGCAGGCCGAAACCGATCTGGATTCCGAAAAATCCAAAGCACATGTTCCAGATCTGCAGGAAAGTCAGCCTCTGCCTGGCCATCCGTCTCCGCCCCGTCGCGACCGGTTGAGCCCGATCCATTTTCGCAACATTTTGCACAAACCGCGCGCGACACATTTGCACATGAGCCTTCGCGCGTTGCAACGAGAAATAAGGGATTTTCAGATTATTCTCGTCAGCAAGCCTTAAGCGTCATCCGCAAAGCCCGCTTCGCGCCACTCAACAGTTTGCATGATTTTTCATTGCGGCCGGGAGCATCGCCTTCAGCCGCGCGACGGTTGCAAATCTCGCCGAACATGGCCTTATGGCCAATGAAAAACTTTGCAGAAATGTTTGCGACGAAGCGTTGGGGACGGGCGTAGGTGAGCAGAGGCGCGACACGACTTGAGGACCTGGCTAAGCTGGCCGGGGTTTCGATCTCCACCGCCTCGCGGGCGCTGAACGACAGCCCGGCGGTGAACCAGCGCACCAAGCAGCTGATCTGGAAGCTGGCGCGCGAGATGGACTATCCGTTCCGCCGCTACATGCCGGCCGGACCGATCGGCGCCGAGGCCACGATCGCTCTGGTCACGCCCCGCCCGCAGGGCCGCGACAGCGGCATGTCCGATCCGTTCTTTCTGGAGCTGCTGGCCGGCGTCGGCGAGGCGGCCAAGGAACGCGGCTGCGACGTCATCCTCAGCCACATCGCGCCCGCCAATTTCGAGGACCTGGCGGCGGCGATGAACACCAGCCGGGCCGAGGGGGTGATCTTCCTGGGCCAGAGCTCGCTGCACGCGGCCTTCAACCGGCTGGCCGAGACCGAGACCCGCTTCGTGGTCTGGGGCGCGCAGTTCCCCGACCAGAACTACTGCTCGGTCGGCTCGGACAACATCCAGGGCGGTCGCCGAGCCACGCTCCACCTGGCGCGCCTGGGCCGCAAGCGCATCGTCTTCCTGGGCGACACCGAGGCGCCGGAAGCCATGCACCGCCACCGCGGCTATCTGGAGGCCCTGGAGCAGGCCAAGCTGGGCGTCGATCCGGACCTGATCGTGCCCGCCCACTTCGAGGTCGAGTCGGCCGAGGCCGCCGTCGACAGCCTGATCCACCACGGCATCCAGTTCGACGGCGTCGTCGCCGCGTCGGACTTGATCGCCCTGGGGGCCATCCGCGCCCTGAAGCACGCGGGCCTGTCAGTCCCAGGCGACGTCTCGGTCATGGGCTTCGACAACGTGCCGTTCAGCCGCTACGCCAGCCCGGCCCTCTCGACCATCGCCCAGGACACCGCCAAGGCGGGCCGGCTGATGGTCTCCAAGCTGCTGGACAGCGGCGAGCGCGCCAGCCGCTCCGAGCGCGTGCCGACCGACCTGATCATCCGCGAAAGCTGCGGGGGCTAGACCCGTCGGGCGATCAGGCCCGCGCAGACAGGCATCTCGCCCTCGCCGCCCAGGTTGACGCCGTCGAGCAGCGCCCAGCCGTCGGGCAACGACCAAGCCACCGCCTCGTGGCCCAGGTTGAAGGCCAGCAGCAGCGCATCCGCGCCCTCCCCGCGCTGGAAGATCAGCAGCGGGCTGTTGGTGTCGAGGAAGGTGATCGCGCCGGTGCGCAGCGCCGGGTGGCTGCGACGCAGGGCGATCAGGCGCCGTGCGACGTGCAGGGTCGAGTTTGGATCCGCCTCCTGCGCGTCGACGGCCAAGGCCATGTGCTCGGGATCGACCGGCAGCCACGGCTCGACGGCCGAGAAGCCGGCGTTCAGCGCATGGGCATGCCAGGGCATGGGCGTGCGGGCCCCGTCGCGACCGAGGGTCTGGGGCCAGTTGGCGATCGCTTCGGGATCCTGCAGGCGCTCGAACGGCACATTGGCCTGGGGCAGGCCCAGCTCCTCGCCCTGGTAGACGAAGACGTTGCCGCGCAAACCCATCAGCAGCAAGAGGGCCATCTCGGCGAAGGCCTTGCGGTCGCGCCCCTCGGCCCAGCGCGACACCGCGCGCGGCGCGTCGTGGTTCGAGAAGGTCCAGGACGGCCAGCCCTCCCCGTCCGCGCCCGGCCACATCGCCGCGCCCTGCGGGATCATGTCGCCCGTAAGCTTGTCGGCGTAGAGATAGAGGAAGCCATAGGCGCTGTTCAGCCGGTCGTTCCCGGCCGTGAACAGCTTCATCTCGCGGTCAGCGTGGTCGCCGCCGACCTCGGCCACCGAGAACCGGCCGCCCGCCGCGTCGGTCAGCGCCCGGATGCGGCTGAGGAACTTCGGGATGTCGGCGTGGCTCTGGTTGTGGATCTTGTCCTGGAAGTCGAACGGCCGCGTGCGCTTGCCGCCCGGCGGCAGCGGCGGATTGTCGGTCAGGGCCGGGTCGTGCATCGAGAAATTGATGGCGTCGAAGCGGAAGCCGTCCACGCCCTTGTCGATCCAGAACTGGGTGACGGCCAGCAAGGCGTCCTGAACAGCGGGGTTGTGCAGGTTCAGCTGCGGCTGGCTGCTGAGGAAGTTGTGCATGTAGTACTGGCCGCGCCGGGCGTCCCAGGTCCAGGCCGGACCGCCGAACACCGACTGCCAGTTGCTGGGCGGGCTGCCGTCGGGCTTGGCGTCGGCCCAGACGAACCAGTCGGCCTTGGCGTTGGTCCGGTCCTGACGGCTCTCGGCGAACCAGGGATGCTCCTCCGAGGTGTGCGAGAAGACCAGATCGATGATGATCTTCAGGTCCAGGGCGTGAGCCTTGGCGACCAGGGCGTCGAAGTCGGCCAGGGTCCCGAAGATCGGATCGACGTCGCGATAGTCCGAGACGTCGTAGCCGAAGTCCTTCATCGGCGACTTGAAGAACGGCGACAGCCACACGCCCTCGACGCCCAGCGAGGCGATGTGCTCGAGCCGATCGGTGATCCCCGGCAGGTCGCCGACGCCGTCGCCGTTCGAGTCGGCGAAGCTGCGCGGATAGACCTGGTAGATCACCGCCCCGCGCCACCACTCGCTCATCAACGTCTCCGCAGGGGGCTTGGCTAAAACTTCAACGGTCACGGTCGTCCCTCGGAAACGCATAGCATGTAGTCGAGCGGCGCAAGCTCGATGGAATAGCTGCCCGGCGCGGCGGCGCTGGGCGAACAGGCGCCGTGCAGCGAACGCCACGACGCCGAACCGGCTTCGACCGGAACGTTCGCCTTGATCGGCTTGTCGCTGGTGTTGAAGACAGCCAGAACCTCGGTCCCCGCCAGCAGGCGCGAGAAGGCGAAGAGGCCGGGCTGCTGGTCGGCGACGCGCGTCACTTGGCGCCCCTCGCGCAGGGCGGGCGTCGCGGCGCGCAGGCGCGCCAGCTCGGCGATGCGGCGGTAGAGCGCGCTCTGCGGATCGAAGGCCGACCTTGCCCCCTTCGCCGACGTCCCGATCAGCCGGTTGTCGTTGTAGCTGGCCACCTGGCTTGGGAACATGTCCTCGCGGGCGTCGGCATAGTCGCCGTCGCCGGTGAAGCCCTGCTCGTCGCCGTAATAGATCGTCGGGACGCCGCGCGCGGTCAGCAGAATGGCGTTGGCCAGGGTGGCGCGCCCGAGCAGCTCCTCGTCGCCGATCCCGGGGCGGGCCTTTTGCAGGAACCAGCCGATGCGGCCCATGTCGTGGTTGCCCAGGAAGGTCGGCAACTGGCGAGCGCCCGCCTCGCCGCCCTCGTAGACGGGGTCGGAGGCGAACACCCGCGCCAGGCGCTCGGGGCCCGCCTTGCCCGTCACCACATCCGTCACCGCCGCCTGGAAAGCAAAGTCCAGCACCGCCGGCAGCTTATCGACGCGGGTATGACTGGCCAGGATCGCGACGTCGGGATCGAACACCTCGCCAAAGATGTGGAAGTTCGGAATCCCCCTCGCCTTGGCGCGGACCAGCATGGCCGGGACGAAGGCCTGCCAGAACTCGGGATTCACATGGCGGGCGGTGTCGATGCGGAAGCCGTCGATCCCGAAGTCGTCGATCCACTTTCCGTAGACCGCGATGAAGCCCCGCACCACGCGCGGGTTCTCGGTGAAGACGTCGTCCAGCGTCGCGAAGTCGCCCAGCAGCGAGCTCTCGCCGGTGAACGTGCTCTCGCCGCGGTTATGGTAGTAGATCGGATCGTTCAGCCAGTCGGGCGTCTTGGCGTGTTCCTGGCCGGGCGGAACGAACGGCGTATAGGCCCAGTCCGGCCGCTTGAGCCTGGAAAAGTCCTTGCCGTCGAAGCCGTCGTTGATGGCCGGTCCCGCCACCCCGCCCTTCCGCGTGTAGGGGTAGTCGGCGACGCTTCGATAGGAACAACGGCCGTCCGGGCATTCGCGGTACTGGATCACGTCGGCCGTGTGGTTCACGACGATGTCCATATAGACCTTCAGGCCCCGCGCATGAGCGCCGTCGACCAGGGCCTTGAAGTCAGCCTTGGTCCCGAAGTGCGGATCGACGTCGGTGAAGTCGGTGATCCAGTAGCCGTGATGCGCCGCCGACTCATGTCCCGGCGCGCCCTGCACCGCCTTGTTCGTGAAGATCGGGGCCAGCCAGATCGCCGTCGCGCCCAGGCCCTGGATATAGTCCAGCCGGCGCGTGACGCCCTTCAGGTCTCCGCCATGATAGAAGCCGGCCCGCGTCGGATCGAAGCCGTCGACCAGCGCCCCACGGTCCGGACCGCCATGGTCATTGGCCGGGTCGCCGTTCTCGAAGCGGTCGGGCAGCAGGAAGTAGATCACCTCGTCCTGCGGCTTGCGCTGCAGGTAGGCGGCCGGCGCGGCGAAGGCGGAGGCGGCCAGGGCGCTAAAGCTCAGGGCGGCCAGCAGCGTGCGTCGCCAAGGCGTCATGACCGACATCGCTCCCTCCCCGCGCCCGGTTCAGCACCGGGCCGCCATTGCAATTCTTTGCAAGAATTTGCAGGGACGAGGCAGCCCTGTCAATCCGGGTCGCCAGGCCGTTTTGCAGCGATTTTCCACCAGCGCTCACCGCGATAAATGGGACAAAGAAGCCACATATCGCCGCCATCCGGCGGCATCGAGCGCCTTCCCAGCGATCGTTTGCACTTTTTTGGGTTGATTACAGCGGATTAATTTGCAGTAATTTTCACCAACGGCCCGCCGCACCACCAAAGCGCAGAGCCGGACAGGGAGGGTGAGACTCATGAGCACTGCAATTTCGCGCCGCCGCGCCTGGCTGATGACCGGTGGGGCCACGGGCCTGGCGCTGACCTTCGCGCTGGCCGGCTCGGCCCAGGCGCAGACCGCCGCCCCCGCGCCGCAAGAGAACGCCGAAGTCGAGCAGATCGTCGTCACCGGCATCCGTCGCGGCATCGAAGGCGCCATCTCGCTGAAAAAGAGCTCGACCTCGATCGTCGAAGCCGTCTCGGCCGAGGACATCGGCAAGCTGCCGGACATGTCGATCGCCGAATCGATCGCGCGCCTGCCCGGCCTGACCGCCCAGCGGCTGGACGGCCGCGGCCAGGTCATCTCGATCCGGGGCCTGGCGCCCGACTTCACCACCGCCCTGCTGAACGGCCGCGAGCAGGTCTCGACCGGCGACAACCGGGGCGTCGAGTTCGACCAGTATCCGTCGGAGCTGCTGAGCGCCGTCGTGGTCTACAAGACCCCCGACGCCGGCCTGATCGGCCAGGGCCTGGCCGGCACCGCCGACATGCGCACCGTGCGCCCGCTGGCCTTTGGCAAACGCGCCCTGGCCGTCGGCGCCCGCTACGAGTGGAACGACATCGGCGCCCTGAACGCCGGGACCAAGTCGCACGGCAACCGCCTCAGCGTCTCGTACATCGACCAGTTCATGGACGGTAAGCTGGGCCTGGCCCTCGGCTACGCCCACATGGAGTCGCCCTACCAAGCCGAGCGCTGGAATTCGTGGGGCTACCCGACCGACGCGGCCGGCAACCTGGTGATCGGCGGCGCCAAGCCGTACGTCCAGTCCAGCATGCTCAAGCGCGACGGCTTCATTGGCGTGGTCGAGTTCGCGCCGACCGACCACTTCACCTCGTCGCTGGACGTCTTCTATTCGGAGTTCAACAACCACCAGATCCAGCGCGGCGTCGAACTGCCGCTGGTCTGGGGCGGCATTCCGCTGACCAATCCGAAGGTCTCGAACGGCATGGTCGTCGGCGGCGCCTTCAACGGCGTCAAGGGCGTGGTCCGTAACGACGGCAACGACCGCGACGCGACGATCAAGTCGCTGGGCTGGAACAACAAGTGGGAGATGGGGGACGCCTGGACCCTGGTCACCGACCTGTCCTGGTCCAAGGTCGAACGCACCGACCAGGTCGTCGAGTCCTATTCGGGCACCGGCCGCGCCGGCGTGGGCGCCACCGACAACATGACCTTCATGATGGACGGCGACGGCAAGGCGATCTTCACCTCGACGCTGAACTACGCCGACGCCAACCAGATCAAGCTGACCAGCCCGCAAGGCTGGGGCGGCGACATCATCACCGGCGGCCAGGACGGCTATCTGAACCAGCCGACCATCGAGGACGAGCAGAAGACCGGCCGCTTCTCGATCACCCGCGACCTGGACAAGGGCCTCTCCAGCGTCGAGCTGGGCGCCAGCTACAGCGAGCGCACCAAGGGCCTGGTCAACGACGAGTGGTTCCTGCGCGCCAAGGGTTCGCCGGCCAGCGTCGCCATCCCCTCCTCCGCCATCGTCGGGACCACGTCGCTGGGCTTCATCGGCCTGGGCAATGTGATCAGCTACGACCCGTTCGCCCTGATCAAGTCGGGCGCCTACGACCTGGTCCGCAACCCCAACGCCGACGTGCTGGTCAAGAGCTGGGACGTCGAGGAGAAGGTCGCGATCGGTTACGTGAAGGCCAATATCGACGCCGAGCTCGGCGGCGTGCCGGTCACCGGCAACTTCGGCTTCCAGGTCGTCCACACCGACCAGGGCTCGACCGCCCTGGGCGCCAGCGGCACCGGCAGCGGCGTCGTTCGCGCCAACCTGTCGGGCGGCAAGAAGTATGTCGACTTCCTGCCCAGCGTGAACCTGCGCTTCGCGCTGCCGGCTGAGCAGAGCTTGCGCTTCGCGATCGCCCGCACCCTGGCCCGCCCGCGCATGGACCAGATGCGCGCCAGCAAGACCTTCACCTATGACCAGGCCAAGGCCGGCAACAGCAACATCAACTTCTCGCCGTGGAGCGGCACGGGCGGCAATCCGGAGCTCGAGCCCTGGCGCGCCGACGCCTACGACGTCTCGTACGAGAAGTACTTCGGCCGCCAGGCCTACGTCTCGCTGGCCGCCTTCTACAAGGACCTGAAGACCTACGTTTACGACCAGAGCGTCATCTTCGACTTCACCGGCTTCCCGATCGGCGGCGGCCCGGAGCCGGCGACGCGCCAAGGCCTGGTCACCACGCCGCAGAACGGCAAGGGCGGCTCGCTGAAGGGCGTCGAATTCGCCGCCTCGATGCCGGGCTCGCTGCTGACCCCGATGCTGGACGGCTTCGGCGCGACCTTCAGCGCCTCGTACACCGACAGCTCGATCCGGCCGAACCCGAACGACAAGACCTCGACGATCCCGGGCCTGTCCAAGACCGTCGCCAACCTGACGGTCTACTATGAGAAGAACGGCTTCTCGTTCCGGATCAGCGACCGCTATCGCTCCAAGTTCCTGGGCGAGGTCACCGGCTTCGGCAACGGCCGCAACTATCGGATGGTCAAGGGCGAGTCCGTCATCGACAGCCAGATCGGCTACACCTTCAACGAGGGTCCGATGCAGGGCCTGTCGGTGCTGGCCCAGGTCAACAACCTGACGGACGAGCCGTTCACCACCTACCAGAACAACGACCAGCGCCAGGTGATCGACTACCAGCGCTACGGCCGCACCTATCTGCTCGGCCTCTCCTACAAGTTCTGATCTTTAAACCCCTTCCCCAAGCCTTGAGCCCTCGCCGGTCCTGCCCGGCGAGGGGTTTCTTTGGCCTGAGCTCAGGGTTTGGGTTCCGCCGGCGTGGCGTCCGGCGCGGGCGCGCAAGCGCGCGTCACCTTCAGCGCGCCGCCGCCGGGCTGGGCCTTGTCGAGGGTCAGGTCGACGGTGCGTTCGCAGCCCTCGTTCAGGATCTGGACCGCGCGCGCCAGGGTGACGGGATCGGCGGCCAGGCCGGCGCAGCCGGACAGCATGACGGCCAGGACGAGGCCCGCCATCGGGCCGATGACGTGTTTCATCGCAAAGCTCCTGTGAGGATTGGGGGATCAGGCCGCTTGGCCCAGGAAGACAGCGCGCTCGGCCTCGCGCCGGGCGACGAGGCCCGGCAGCTCGCGACCGCCGGCGAAGCGCCAGAGGCGGAAGGCGTCGGCCGCGCCCGCGACGTCGCCCGCGATCAGCTTGCGGCGCACGCTGCTGTCGGCGAAGTCGGGACCGCCGCCGACCTCGCCGACGCCGATGTTGTAGGCCAGGCTGACCATCGCCCCCAGCCGAGCGTCGGTCAGGGACGTGCGCGGAAAGAGCGCGACGACCTTGTCGCAGACGCCTTGCGCATCGGCCTTCAGCAGCGCGTCGGCGTCCGCCCGGACCATGCCGGCGGGCCAGCGCGCGCGCCACAGGCGATAGGCGGTCTCGCGGTCGCGGACGGGTTTGCCGGCGAGGAACAGGGCGTGTCCCCAGCCGACGGTGTAGATCCCGACCGGATCGGCTTGGGGCTCCAGCACGGCGGTGGCCCTGTCGCCATCGTGCAGCCCCTCGAACCGCATGATCAGCGCGAGCGCGCAGGCGGGTACGTCCCGCGCCAGGGGCGTGGGCATGGGCAGGTCCTTTCTTGGGGGGAGACTAAGCGGTCAGCCGACCGCCGCGGGGGTGACGGCCGGCTTGTCGCCGGCCGCCACTTCGAAGTGCTGGGACGAAGGCTCGTCGGCCAGGCCATGAGCGGCCAGGACCCGGCGATAGGCCGAGACCTTGGCCTCCAGCTGGCGCTTCTCGCCCTCCAGGAGGGCGATGCGGGCGTCCTTGTCGAGGATCATGCGGCTATGCTCGCGGCGCAGGTCGCCCAGCTCCGCCTCGACCTGTTCGAGACGCTGGGCCAGGCGATCGGCCTCCTCGCGCAGGGTGTGGATCACCCCCGAGGCGGCGTCCTGCGCCATCTGCATCAGATCCGCCTCGGCCTTGCGCGCGATCGCCCGCCGGCCGAGGAGGTCCTTGATCACCGCATAGATCCCCGGCGCGGCCACCACGACATAGGGCCACGTCCTGGCGATGACGGTGGGGAGGTCCATGGGGTTTAGGGTTGGGCCGGAGGCGCCTCAGCGGTGATGTCGTCCGCGTTCAAGCGCGGCCTGATGTGCCACCTTCCGATCGCCCAGACTATAGC
>JAYRLX010000085.1:0-11753 GCA_041905125.1 Caulobacter sp.
GAGCCGACACCTCCCCCGCAAGGGGAGAGGGATTTTCTCCCGCCCCCTGTCGGCTCCCGCCCGCCTCATCCGTCCTCGCTCCAACAGAGGGGACCACGCACATGCGCGAGAAGATCACAACCTGGGCCGGGTGGATGCTGTCGGGGGCGTTCGCCCTGTTCATGGTCGCCGCCTCGATCGCGCCGAAGCTGGCGCAGCACCCGGCGGCGACGAAGACTCTGGAAAAGCTCGGCTGGGACCCGCGCCACACCCTGACGATCGGGGTCATCGAGGGCACGTGCCTCGTGCTCTACCTGATCCCGCGCACGCGCCTCCTGGGCGCGGTGCTGTTCACGGGCCTGCTGGGCGGCGCCATGGCGACCCAGATGCGCGCCGAGAGCCCGCTGGTCAGCCACGTGCTGTTCAGCCTCTATCTGGGCCTCTTCCTATGGGGCGGCCTCTGGCTCCGCGACCCGGCGCTGCGGTCGCTGTTTCCGGTGCGGCTGGGGCCCCCTTCTCCCCTTGCGGGAGAAGGTGTCGGCGAAGCCGACGGATGAGGGGTCGATAGTCGGCGCCGCCGCGAAACCCCTCACCCGGCCCTGCGGGCCACCCTCTCCCGCAAGGGGAGAGGGAAACTGACGCCCATCCTTCTCCCCTTGCGGGAGAAGGTGTCGCCGCAGGCGACGGATGAGGGGTCGATAAACCCATCCGCCACCAGCCTCTGCCACCCCGACCGCCCAAGGTCGGGCCAAGCCTTACATCTCTTGGAGGCTGCAGCGTGCTGGACGGGACGGGTTGGTCAAGGACGGCGCTCCGCGCCGCCGCGCCGCGGCCGCCCTCCGGGCGGTCCTTGAGCAACCCGGCCCGCCCAGCGATCGTCTCGCCGTGAGATGTAAGGCAATAAATTAGGCGGTGCTTACTCGGACCCGATACTTTTAGAGAGCGGCCCTAGGAGTTTTTCCTCTAGCTCCACAGTTTGGATATCGTGTGGAGTCATAATAGATGTTACCTCTCTGCAGAGATCTAATTTTCGTTTAGTTATTCCGTTGTAAGTTATTTCGTCATTGCAAATAGATATGTTTTTTACATCGCTCTCGGAGCAGCCAAAAATTCTCGACATCAATTGGGGCGGGTATGAATATTCAATTCCATTGTTGTCCCATATTATGATATTGTCTTTGAGCGCTCCCATACTGATAAGGTCTTGTTTGGTTCCTGTTGTGTGGATGGAATCCAAAACAACAAATGTTCTGCTTCTAAACGGACTCTTGTAAATATCGCCGAGAGATTGTGTGAGGTTCCTGAAGACGCGCTTCACATCTCCCTGCCCCTCAATCACCAATATGTTCTTGCCTGGATGTCTAATCTGTACGAGTCGCTCAATGAAGGGTTTGTCAGTCTTCCCCTCGCAGATGATGAACGCGGTGGGTAGGAAGAGATTTTCCAGAGAGTTTCCCAGCATATTGAACTGAAGATCATGCAGGGCGCTTACGGAATCAATCTGACGTATAGAGACATCGTTGCCTGCTTTAGATATGACAAAGTTATTTCTTATATCGTTTCGATCTAGAAAGGCATGTGAATGTGTAGATAGAAATATGCCTTTCAGATGCGGAAAGTAATTATCTCTCTGATTTTTGTCTGATAAAAATAGTGCCAATGCGCTCTGTACGCGTGGCGATAGGCCGAGTTCGGGCTCGTCAATTAACATTACATCAAATTGCTCGTCCATGCAGAGGCCGAGTAGCGTCATTAACAATCGTGTGCCTGTAGAGCCAACGGCGAGATTTTGGCCGTCCATATCCACGTATCTTGGTGAAAGCTCGTTATCCGGGTCTCTCCTTTTGAGGCTAAAATTCCCACCTATAAGTCTGCTGCAGATTTCAAATAGCTGTTCCCTTTTGTAATCCTTTAGCGATCCAAGAACGCGACCAAGATCTATGAAATTATGCTCGGTGTTTGTTTCTTCATAATTAAACTGATGTCTAAATTGATTATCCCAACTATCATAATCTTGAACATTCCATCTTTGAGTGGACAGTTCAAAGACGTGGTAAAATCTCTGCGGCCCTGCCATGTAAGCCCGCCTCCCAAGAGAGATTTTCATGTTCTTTAGTATTAGAGACTTTCCGCTGTTGTTGCCTCCAGAAAGCGTCGTGTAATATGAATTCGCTCTGGATTGTATAAATTCTTGTAGGCTTGGATTGAAAGTAAGTGATTTTGTATTTGTCATATTTCGTCCCTGAGGGAGCGGGGTTTACTTTTGAAGCTTGGGCGTAAGAGAAGGTAGCTTAGCGCGCAAGTTTGGTCCGTTGTCTACCCGATCGGCGCGGCCTGGATGAGGCGTGAGCCCCCCCCTTCCCCCAACGCCCCATCTCCGCTACACCGCCCCCGCAATGACCCGCACGCCGCACCATCACGGCCACCACCACCATCCGACCTCGCCTCGCGGGATCGGCCGGGTCCGCTCGCTCTAAGCAAGCCCCCAGCCAGACCCCCCGCCTAGCGGATGGGGCTTGGCTCAAGCGCCATCCGTCGAAGCCTAGAAGACCTTAGGACCGACGATGACCACCGACTCCGACGACACCACCCCGCAAGACTTCCGCCCAGAGGCCCGCGCGCCACGGGGCTTCGCCGACAAGCGCGCGCGCGACCTGCGGGCCGAGCGGGCGATCCTGGAGGCGGTGTCGGCGGTCTATGAGCGCTACGGCTTCGAGGCGCTGGACACCGGGGCGTTCGAATATGCCGACGCGCTGGGCAAGTTCCTGCCCGACAGCGACCGGCCCAACGAGGGCGTCTTCGCGCTGCAGGACGACGACGACCAGTGGATGGCGCTGCGCTACGACCTGACCGCGCCGCTGGCCCGCTTCGCCGCCCAGAACTGGGAGACCCTGCCCAAGCCGTTCCGCCGCTACGCCTTCGGGCCGGTGTGGCGCAACGAGAAGCCGGGGCCGGGGCGCTTCCGCCAGTTCATCCAGTGCGACGCCGACACGGTGGGCTCGGCCCGTCCGGAGGCCGACGCCGAGATCATCGCCATGGCCGTCGAGGGGCTGGAGGCGGCGGGCCTGCCGCGCGGGGCGGCGGTGCTGAAGATCAACAATCGGAAGCTCCTGAACGGCCTGCTGACCGCCGCCGGGGCCGACAGCGCCGGCCAGAAGCTGGCCGTGCTGCGCGCGGTCGACAAGCTGGACCGCCTGGGCGTCGACGGCGTGCGGCTGCTGCTGGGCGAGGGGCGGCTGGACGAGAGCGGCGACTTCACCAAGGGCGCGGGGCTGAAGGGCAAGGCGGTCGACCAGGTGCTGGACTTCGTCCAGGCCGGGTCCTCTGGCGGGCGCGCGGCGACGCTGGACAACATCGCCCGCGTGGTGGCCGGCTCGGCCGAGGGCGACGAGGGCCTGCTGGAGCTGTCGCGGATCGACGCGGCCCTGACCAGCCTCGGCATCGCCGACGACCAGGCCTTCATCGATCCGTCGATCGTCCGGGGGCTGGAATACTACACCGGCGCGGTGTTCGAGGCCGAGCTGCTGCTCAGCACCACCGACGAGAAGGGGAACAAGGTCACCTTCGGCTCGATCGGCGGCGGCGGACGCTATGACGACCTGGTGGCGCGGTTCACCGGCAATGTGACGCCGGCGACGGGCTTCTCGTTCGGGGTGTCGCGCCTGGCGGCGGCGCTGCGGGCGGCCGGGCGCGAGCCGGGCGGGCAGGCGCGCGGGCCGGTGGTGGTGATCGCCTTCGACGACGCGCACATGCCGGAATACTTCTCCGTGGTCGGAGAATTGCGCGCGGCGGGCATTCCGGCCGAGGTCTATCTCGGGACCTCGGGCATGCGGCCGCAGATGAAATACGCCGACCGGCGCCTGTCGCCCGCGGCCATCATGCTGGGCGGCGACGAGATCGCGGCCGGCACGGTGACGATCAAGGACCTGGACCTGGGCCGCGAGCTGGCCTCGGGCGTCGCCGACAACGCCGCCTGGAAGGCCGAGCGTCCCGGCCAGCAGACCATTCCGCGCGACCAGTTGGTCGCCGCCGTTCGCAAGATCATCGGGGGCTAGTTCGTGAGGCTCGAGCGTTCCATTCCGGCGGAGGCGCTCGACGCCATCCGCGCTCCGCTTCTGGCCGCCGGCGCCGCGCCGACCGACGCGCCGGTGCTGCAACCGCTGGGCCTGCTGCTGGATCTGGCCGGCGAGGCCATGCGCTCGCGGCTGTTCGTCGTCTCCGGCGACGGCGGCGAGGAGGCGGCCCTGCGTCCCGACTTCACCGTCGCCGTGGCCCGCCAGCACTTCGCCGGTGGCGAAGGGGCGGGCCGCTACCGCTACGAGGGCAAGGCCTTCCGCGTCGCCCCGCGCGGCAGCGACCGCGCCGAGGAGTTCCTGCAGATCGGCATCGAGGCCTTCGAGGCCGGCGACCCGATCGCCGCCGACGCCGAGATGGCGGCCCTGGCCTGGGCGGCCGCGGCGGCCGGCGGGCGCGGGGACCTCTCGCTGATCCTCGGCGACGTGTCGCTGTTCGCCGCCTTCGTCGACAGCCTCGACCTCGCCGCGCCCCTGGCCGCCCGCCTGAAGCGCGCCTTCGCCAAGCCGCGCCAGCTGAAAGCCGAGTTGGACGGCGACGTCCCGGCTTCGAGCGACGACGACAAGAGCCGCATCGCCGCCCTGCTGGCCGGCCTGCCCGAGGCGGAAGCCTCCGCCGTGCTGCAGGAGCTGTGGTCCCTGGCCGGCATCGAGCCCGTCGGCGGCCGCCGCCCGGCCGAGATCGCCCGCCGCCTGGTCGAGAAGGCGCAGACCGCCAAGGCCGGCCGTCTCGATGCGGAGCAAGCCGCCAAGGTCCGCGCCTTCCTGGCCGTCTCCGATCGTCCGGACGCCGCCCTTGACGCCATCGCCGCCCTCGCGGGCCCCAACGACGCCGCGCTGAAGGCCGCCGTCGCCGCCTGGCGCGCGCGCCTGTCCGGCATGGCCGCCCAGGGCGTGCCGCTGGAGCGCGCCACCCTGGCCGCCGCCTTCGGCCGCGCCTTCGGCTATTACGACGGCTATCTGTTCGAGGTCCGCTCGGCGGGCCTGGGCGACGAGCGCCCCATCGCGGCCGGCGGCCGCTACGACGGGCTGCCGGGCAAGCTCGGCGTCTCCACCACCAACACCGGCGCGGTCGGCTTCATGGTCCGTCCCGCGCGCGCCTATGCGGGAGGCGGCGAATGAGCAGCTCACCGATGATCTTCGCCATCCCGTCCAAGGGCCGCCTGAAGGACCAGGTCGAGGAATGGCTGGCCCAGTGCGGCTTCAAGCTGGAAATGACCGGCGGGGCGCGCGGCTATTCGGCCGAGCTGTCGGGCCTGCCCGGCGTCTCGGTGCGCCTCTTGTCAGCCGGCGACATCGCCGCGGGCCTCGACAGCGGCGACCTGCACCTGGGCGTCACGGGCGAGGACCTGCTGCGCGAGCGCGGCGACGACATGGACAGCCGGGTCATGCTGCTGCGCGCCCTGGGCTTTGGCCGCGCCGACCTGGTGGTGACCGCGCCCAAGAGCTGGCTCGACGTCGACACCATGGCCGACGTGGACGAGGTCGGCCACGCGCACCTGGCCAAGACCGGCCGCCGCCTGCGGGTGGCGACCAAGTACGTGACCCAGACCCGCGCCTTCTTCGCCCGCCACGGCGTCGCCGACTACCGGATCGTCGAGAGCAGCGGCGCGACCGAGGGGGCTCCCGCGGCCGGCGCGGCCGAGCTGGTTGTCGACATCACCACCACCGGCGCGACCCTGGCCGCCAACGGCCTGAAGATCCTGTCGGACGGCGTGATCCTGAAGAGCCAGGCCCAGCTGACGGCCTCGCTGCTGGCCGGCTGGAACGGCGAGCAGATGGACGCCCTGCGCCGCCTCTTGTCAGTGGTCGAGGCCAAGGGGCGGGCGGGCAAGCTGGCGACCCTCGTTTGGCCGGCCGAGCAGGACCGCGCGGCCCAGGACGCCGTCGCCGGCTTCGTCGCCCAGGGCGGCTCGCGCCGGGCCAACGGCGCCCTGCTGGCGACCGCGGACCTGTTCGACGCCGCCGCCGCCCTGGCCGAGGCCGGGATCGAGCCGGTGACCGTGTCGCGTCCGGACTATGTGTTCGAGTCGCGCTCGGCGGTTCTGGACCGTTTCACGGCCGCCCTTGGAAAGTAAGTTTTGACTGCCTCGTCAAAAATGACGCTGGAATCCGGGGTAAAACCGACTTTTCAGTCCAAACTACGCCAGCGGCGTCAAAAATTCGTCCAAACCTTTGCAGAAAACGGTTTTGACGCGTTGACACCGTCACGAATTTGACGTTTCTACACACTGCAAGGACGAAACGAGCCCACCAGAGAGCTCCCGTTCTTCGGCGTTTCGGGGAGGAAACGCCCGCCTAGATCGAATGATCGAGAAAATAGCCAGCCCGTCGCGATTATCCCCCGCGACGGGTTTGGTGTATCTGGGCCCTGGTTTCCGTTTTTGACGACTTCGTCAAAAGTCTTGCCGAGCCCCGATCGCTCAGCGATAGCCCAGCAGGTCCCTCAGGCCCGGGGCGTGGAAGTCGACCACCCGCCGGTGGATCTCCGACAGCACCTTCGGCACCTCGGCCGTCACGCTGAGGTTCTCGCGCGCGGTGCGGCTCTCGCGCGGATCGGCGCCGGCCTCGACGCGAGCCCGCCAGTCCTCGGGCAGCGCCAGGCCGCAATCGGCCAGCAGTTGGCCGAAGAAGGTCTCGGCCCGCCTGGAGCCCAGGTCCTTGAGGTTCTCGACGATGTCCTCGTAGCGGACGATGACGGCCTTGGAGCCCATCCAGGCCACGGCGTTCATCGTGAAGATGTCCCGCAGGTCCGGGATGCGTCCGTGGGCGCCCAGGATCATCATCATGATGACGTCGTCGATCGACGCGCCGCCGTCCTTGATGTGGTTCAGGTTCCCCTGGAACTCGTCGGACAGGTAGAAGCGCGCCCGCGCCAGCACCCAGTCGTACGGGTCGCGGACGAGCACGATGTGGCGCACGTCGCGCAGGGCCACGGCCGCCTCGTCGGAGAACAGCATGTGGCCCCAGCTGATCATCGGCTGGTCGGGCAGGAAGGCGTCACGGCTGCGCGCCAATAGGGCGTGTTGGATGTACTCGCGCCGCCAATGCTGCTCGGGCGCGACGAACATTCGCATGATGTTGCGGATCAGGTGGGTGCCGGCCTTGGGCACGCTGTTCAGGAAGACCGGCTGGTCCAGCCGCGCGCGCTCGAAACGCTCGCCGATCGCATCGAGATTGTCGGGCTTGCCGCGAATGATGGCGTTCACGCTGAGAGGGCCTCGGGACTGAAGGAGCCAGACAGAAAAACGGCGGCGGATCGCTCCGCCGCCGTGATCTTAGTGGATCGCGTCGCGCTTAGAAGTGCGCCTTGATGTTCACGAACAGGCGACGGCCCAGATAGTCGTATTGAGAAGACAGGACCGAGCCCCCGACCGTGTCGTACTTGCCTTGCCGGTAGGAGACCGCCGGCGGGTGCTCGTCGAACAGGTTCGAGACGCCGCCCGTGATCGACCAGTCGTCGAATTCACGGCGCAGCGAGACGTTGTGGTAGGCGGTGAATTCGGTGTGGATCTTGTAGAAGGTCGTTCCGGACGTGCTGACGTCCGCTTCCGTCTCGGCGTCCGAGGCCTTGCCGATCATGTCGACGCCCCAGAAGCCCGTCCAGGGGCCCTTCTGGAAGCTGAGGTTCAGCTGACCGGTCCAATCCGGATCCCCGACGAAGCCGTTCTGATCGACGACCGTGTCGGCGAACTTGGCCTCGGTGTCCTTCAGCTGCCAGGTCGATTGCAGCTCGGCCACCATCTTGACGTCCCAGGGCAGTTGCTGGCCGTAGCGGACGGTCAGGTCGATGCCGCGGTTAATCTGCTCGGCGATGTTGATGTAGTTGTCGCTGACGTTGGTGATCAGGTGCGAACCCGGGTTCCGGACGAACAGGCTGCACAGCTTGTCGGTCGGGAAGTTCAACGACTTGTAGCACTGACCAACGATCGTCGCCGCGCCCAGCTGGGTCACTTCGTTCTTTACGTTGATGTCGAAGTAGTCGAGCGCCAGCTGCAGGTCCGCGAACTTCGGCGTCCAGATGACGCCGTAGGTCTTGGCCAGGGACGTTTCGGCCACCAGGCTGCCCTTGCCGCCCGACGACGTGATCGTCGCCTGCGCGCCCTGGCCGATATAGTCGCCTGGGATGCCCGAGGCGCGGCAGTTGTCGGCGACGCGCTGGGTGATGTTGCCCTGGGCGAGATTCTGGCTCCAGCGGACGCAGGGGTCGATGGTGCGCTGGTCCAGGAAGCCTGTCTCGGCGTTCTTATAGAGCTCGAACAGCGCCGGAGCGCGGAACGAGGTGCCGCGCGTGGCGCGCAGCCGGACCGACGGGACGATCTGCCAGTTCAGGCCGATCTTGTAGGTGTCGTCCTCGCCGTAGGAATTGACCTTGGTGTGGCGGCCCGACAGCGACAGCTCGACGTTCTTGGCCAGGAACATGTCCCGGAAGATCGGGATGCTGAGCTCACCATAGACTTCTCGCGCCAGGTCGTCGCCCTTGGTCACGCCCGAGGCGGAGTCGCCCCAGATGTTGCCGGCCAGGGTGATCGGGCCGGGCGTGTCGTTGATCGAGTCCTTGCGATAGTGGAAGCCCAAGGCGACGCCCACGTCGCCGGCGGGCAGCGTGAACAGGTTGCCCGAGACCGAGCCTTCGAAGACTAGCTGCTTGTAGACGGTCTTGCCGGTCTCGGTGTCGAACAGGAAGGCTTCTTCCTCGGGCGTGTACTTGCCAGCCAGGAAGTCGGGCGTGACCCACGAGACGTCGACGCACTGGCGCTTGCTGATCGGCGTCACCTGGCCCGCGCACGAGCCGGTGCGGAAGGCGTTGCTCCGCAGCGCGTCGTCCAGGATCACGTCATGCGAGTACAGGCCCTTGCTGTGGCTGTACTGCGCGAAGACGTCCCAGTCCCAGCCTTTCAGGAAGTCGATCCCGCCGAAGTCGCCGCGCAGGCCGCCCAGATAGCGCTGGTAATCGACGCGCTGACCGTCGCGGTTGCGATTGGTGACCGGCGTCGGCGACAGGATGTAGTCGCCGGTGAAGCCCTTGCTGAAGGGGTCTCCGCCGGTCTCGGTGTAGAAGTAGCTCCAGAACTGGCGATAGCCGTGGGTCTTGGTCGCGCGGCGGTTCAGCAGCGCTTCGCCATAGGCCTCGATGCTGTCGTTGATCTTGAACGCGCCCTGGGCGAACACCGTGTTGCGCTCGGTGCGCGGCGTCAGGGACTTGGCCAGGTTGAACGGGCTGTTGAAGTCGAGCACGCCGTTGTCCGGGGCCGACGGATCGTCGCTGTAGCCGACGACATAGAAGCCGGCCGGCGCGCCGGGATAGCCGCCGCCGGCGGGCGCGCGCGGGATCAGGCCCGCGATCTTGCCGGTGTAGTCGTACTGCAGCTTGCCGGCCAGGCCCGAGAAGGTGGAGTCGTACAGCCAGATCTGATCGTACAGCAGATCCCGACACTGGATCTTGCCGGTGCGCGGATCGACCGCGTCCTTACGCTGGCCGTTGGCGCCGGTGATGTATTGCTGGCCGCAGCTGGTGTAGCTGCGCTGGCCGCGGGTCTGTTCGGCCTTCTTGAAGTACTCGTAGGACAGGCTGAAGAAGCCGCGGTCGAAGGTCTTGGCGAAGCTGGCGCTGGCCGAATACTGCTCGCCGCCATGCTTCTGGGGCTGGCTGTAGAACATCTCGGCGTCGATGCCGTCGGTGTTGCGCTTGGTGATGATGTTCACCACGCCCGCCACGGCGTCCGAGCCGTAGATCGACGAGGCGCCGTCCTTCAGGATGTCGACGTGGTCGATGACCGCCAGCGGCAGCACGTTGAGGTCGAAGGCCGACACGCCGCCCCGGGTGCCGGCGGGACCGGCCCGACGGCCGTTCAGCAGGACGAGGGTGCGGTTGGGGCCCAGACCGCGCAGCGACACGGTCTCCGAGCCGGGGCCGCCATCGGTGACGAGAGCGTTCGAGATAGCCGACGTCACCTGCGGCGAGCCCGACGCGATCGTCGAGGACTGCAGCAGGCCCGTCGCGGTGGCGATGCCGCGCAGTTGGCCCTGCTCGGCCGAGATCACCTGGATCGGATCGGGGCTGTTGAAGGCCGAGCGCTTGATGCGCGAGCCGGTCACCACCACGGCTTCGACCTCAGCGTTATCCTGCGCCGAAGCGCCCGCGGGCGGCGCCGTCTGGGCCAGGGCCGGCAAGGCGGCGCTCGTCGCCAGACCGGCGATGATCGTGGAGGCGAGAAGACGTCCTCGTTGGTTCAGCATGAAATGAACTGGCCCCTCAATAGTGAAGCTTGAGGCGGAACGGGCGGAGGCGACTCAACTCGCACGCGACGTTTCGCTTTGACCTACCGAAGCTCTTTCAAGGAGCGACCGCAATATTTTCGCCGCCAAACCATCATATTTGCGCGGCCTGTGACATCTTCCGCGCACTCTTGGGTCGCATTCACCCCGGGGACCTCGAATATTCCAACCCTATCCATGACCTCGCCCCGCTGCGGCGTCCGGCCGCAGCGCGCATATCGGAATCTGGGGTCATTCTGCCCACGCTTGGGGACGGCTGGGAGGATGGCCATGGACGAGTTCATTCGCCGCAAGAATATCGAGCTGTTCCGGGCAAAGCTGAAACGCGAGTGCGATCCGGAACTGCGCGAGACGCTCGAGCAGCTTCTCAAGGAATATGAGGCCATCCCGCTGGGCGGCGGCACGCCGCCCATCGCGGCCTAGCGTCGAGAGACATTCGTCTCGGTCCACCCGCCGCCCAGGGCCTGATACAGCGCCACGGCGTTCTGCAGCCGGGCCTCGCGAACCTGTGACAGCGCCAGATCCGTGGCGAGCAGGGCGCGCTGGGCGTCCAACTCCTCCAGATAGGCGACATAGCCCGCCTGGTAACGCTTGCGCGCGTGGTCCAGGGCCGACGCGGCCGCGGCGCGCTGGCGCACGGCGGCGGCCTCCTGCTCGGCGAGGCGGCCGGTCCCCTCGAGCGCGCTCTCGACCTCGCTGAACGCGGTCAGCACGGCCTTGCGATAGGCGAAGGCGGCCTGGTCACGGCGGGCCGCGGCGGCGTCGGACTGCGACCGCAGGCGGCCGCCGTCGAAGATCGGCGCCAGGGCGCTGGCCCCCAGGCTCCAGACCGTCACCGGATCCAGATGCTCGACGAACAGCTCCCCGCCGGCCGCCGACAGGCGCACCTGGGGCAGGAAGGCCGCGCGCGCCGAGCTCAGGCTGGCGTCGGCGGCGGCCAGCGTCGCCTCGGCCTGGGCGATGTCGGGGCGCCGGGTCAGCAGCGAGGAGGGCAGGGGCGCGCCCGGTTGCGGGATGACGAGGGCGGCGAGGGTCCCGCGCGCGATCGGCTGCGAGGTCTGGCCGACCAGCAGGGCCAAGGCGCCCTCCTGGCGACGGATGGCCAGCTCCAGGGCCGGGACGCGCTGGGCGGCGGCCTCCAGCTCGGCCTCGGCCTGACGGAGTTCCAGATCCGAGGTCACCCCTTCCTGGGCGCGGCGGCGGGCGCGGACGACGGACTCCTGGCGAGAGGCCAGGGTGGCGCGGGCGGTGGCCAGCTGGGCGTCCAGCGACAGCAGCGCCACGTACGACCGCGCGACGGCGGCCGAGACCGACAGGCGGGCGGCGTCGCGGGCGTCGCGGCTGGCCTGCAGGCTGGCCCGGGCGGCGGCGTCGGCGGCGCGCACGCGGCCCCACAGATCGACCTCGTAGGCCGCCTGGACC
>JAYRLX010000086.1:0-11715 GCA_041905125.1 Caulobacter sp.
GCGTGACGTGCGGTTGCACAAGCCTTGGGCGTGCGGCGAGCAATTTGCCGTCAAACGCCCAAGCCTTGGGCGAATGGGCTCATTGTTAGCGCTTCCCATGGATGGCTGTGCCCCAACAGATGTTCGGGCGGTAAGGTGACTTCAGGAGATCGGCCTTGCCGGTCTCGCTCTGTGGCGTCTTCCCCGACGATGACTTCGACAGGCCGCGCGGCGATCCGCGCGGCCTCTCTTTTTGCCGCAACGGAGCCATACTTCCGCCTCGCGCGTTGCCAAGCTGTCGGGGGAGGGGCTATCTCAAGCCCCTCTCGAATTCCCGGAGTTTCCAAGCTGATGCGCTTGTCGCGCTATTTCCTGCCGGTGCTGAAGGAAGCGCCGTCCGACGCCCAGATCGTTTCGCACCAGCTGATGCTCCGCGCCGGCATGATCCGCCAGGAAGCGGCGGGCATCTACGCCTGGCTGCCGCTGGGCCTGCGCGTCCTGAACAAGATCGAGCAGATCGTCCGCGAGGAAATGGATCGCGCCGGCGCCATCGAGCTGCTGATGCCGACCATCCAGCTGGCCGACCTGTGGCGCGAAAGCGGTCGCTACGACGACTACGGCGACGAGATGCTGCGCATCACCGACCGCCACAAGCGCGAGCTGCTGTTCGGCCCAACCGCCGAGGAAGTCGTCACCGACATCTTCCGGGCCTCGATCAAGAGCTACAAGGATCTGCCCAAGAACCTCTACAACATCCAGTGGAAGTTCCGGGACGAGCGTCGCCCGCGCT
This sequence comes from Caulobacter sp., assembly GCA_041905125.1. GTDB lineage: Bacteria > Pseudomonadota > Alphaproteobacteria > Caulobacterales > Caulobacteraceae > Caulobacter. The sequence goes on from JAYRLX010000086.1 coordinate 770, forward strand.
TTGGCGTGATGCGCGGCCGCGAGTTCTTCATGAAGGACGCCTACAGCTTCGACCTCGACGCCGACGGCGCGCGCAAGTCGTACAACCGCATGTTCGTGGCCTATCTGAACCTGTTCGCGCGGATGGGTCTGAAGGCCGTGCCGATGCGGGCCGACACCGGTCCGATCGGCGGCGACCTCAGCCACGAGTTCATCGTCCTGGCCGAGACCGGCGAAAGCGCGGTGTTCTGCCACAAGGATCTCGTCGAGATGCCGGCCCCCGGCCCGGATCTCGACTGGATCAACGGTGACCTGCAGCCGATCGTGAACCAGCGCACGGCGCTGTACGCCGCGACCGAGGAAATGCACGACGAGGCGGCCTTCAACGCCCTGCCGGAAGGCGACCGTCTGTCGGCGCGCGGCATCGAGGTCGGCCACATCTTCTCGTTCGGCACGAAGTATTCCGAGCCGATGAAGGCCACGGTCCAGGGCCCCGACGGGCAGCAGGTCCCGGTGCAGATGGGCAGCTACGGCGTCGGCGTCTCTCGCCTGCTGGGCGCGATCATCGAGGCCAGCCACGACGAGGGCGGCATCATCTGGCCGGAAAGCGTCGCGCCGTTCGACGTCGGCATCGTCAACATGCGCCAGGGCGACGCCGCGTGCGATGCAGCCTGCGAGACCGCCTACAATGCGCTGAAGGCCGCCGGCCGCGACGTGCTGTACGACGACACCGACGCCCGCGGCGGCGCCAAGTTCGCGACGATGGACCTGATCGGCCTGCCCTGGCAGCTGATCGTCGGCCCCAAGGGCATCGCCGAAGGCGTCGTCGAGATCAAGAACCGCAAGACTGGCGAGCGCCACACCGCCTCGCTGGAGTCGGTTCTCGACGGCCTGATCAAGAGCAAGACCGCCTGATGCCAGACGTCCGCGCCGCCGGTCCCTTCAGCCGCTGGGAGCGCTCGGTCGCTCGCCGGTATCTGTTCGCCAAGCGCAAGAACGGCGGCGTGGCGCTGATCTCGATCATCTCGTTCTGCGCGGTGATGTTGGCGGTCTTCGCCCTCATCACCGTGATGAGCGTGATGAATGGCTTCCGGGCGGAGCTTCTGGGCCGGATTCTCGGCTTCAACGGGCATCTCTACGCCCAGTCGCCGCTGATCAACGGACCCGACCGCGATACGATCATTCGCCGGATCAAGGCCGCGCCGGGCGTGATCCAGGCCGCGCCGATGGTCGAGGCCCAGGCCATGGTCATTGGTCCGACCCAGGTGACGGGCGCCATCGTGCGCGGCGTGACGACCTCTGACCTGCGGCACATGTCGCTGATCGCGGGCAACATCAAGCAGGGCTCGCTGGCCGGCTTCGGTCAGGGCGAATACGGCGGCGACACGGTGCTGATCGGCGACCGCATGGCCCAGAGCCTGGGCGTGCGGCCCGGCGACGCCATCACCCTGATCTCGCCCTCGGGCCCCGCCACGGCGTTCGGCAGCTCTACGCGCGAGAAGAACTACATCGTCGGCGGCGTCTTCAGCGTCGGCATGAGCCAGTTCGACGAGGCCTTCGTCTACATGCCGCTGGAGCAGGCCCAGCTGTTCTTCGGCCGCGACACCTCGATCGACTATGTCGAGATCAAGGTCGACGATCCCGACAAGGCGGTCGACTACAAGCGCGCCGTCGAGGTCGCCAGCGGTCCCGGCGCGCTGGTGACGGACTGGGTCGAGAAGAACCAGAGCTACTTCAACGCCCTGCAGGTCGAGCGCAAGGTGATGCGGCTGATCCTGTTCTGCATCGTCGCCATCGCCACGCTGAACATCATCTCCAGCCTCGTCATGCTGGTGAAGAACAAGGGCAAGGACATCGCCATCCTGCGCACCATGGGCGCGGGGCAGGGCGCGATCCTGCGCATCTTCCTGATGGCCGGCGCCTCGATCGGGGTGGCGGGCACTCTGAGCGGCCTGGCCCTCGGCGCGCTCTTCTGCACCTACATCACGCCCATCCAGAAATTCGTCGAATGGGCGACCGGCACCGCCGTGTTCAGCGCCGATGTCTATATGCTCTCGCACATCCCGGCGAAGATCGACTGGGTCGAGGTGGCCGGCATCGTCACGGCTTCGGCCCTGATGAGCCTCCTAGCGACGCTGCCGCCCGCCTGGCGCGCCTCGCGCCTCGATCCGGTGGAGGCGCTTCGCTATGAGTAGTCCGATCGCGTCTTCGCCCATATTGGCCCTGCGCGGGGTCGAGCGCGTCTACAGGACCGAGGCGGGTTCGCTGCCGGTTCTGCGCGGTGTCGATCTCGACGTCTATCCGGGCGAGGTCGTCGGCCTGATCGGGCCCTCGGGCTCGGGCAAGTCGTCGCTGCTGCACTCGGCCGGGCTGCTGGAACATCCAGACGCGGGCGCGGTGACGCTGGAAGGGCGTGATTGCACCAAGCTCTCTGAGCGCATCCGCACGCGTATCCGCCTGGGCACGGTGGGCTTCGTCTACCAGTTCCACCACCTGCTGCCCGAGTTCACCGCCCTCGAGAACGTCGCCCTGCCGCTGTCGATCGCCGGCAAGAGCCAGCGCGAAGCCGAGACGCGCGCGAAGGAGCTGCTTGAAGGCTTGGGCCTGGGTCATCGGCTGGATCACCAGCCGGCGCAGATGTCCGGCGGCGAACAGCAGCGCGTGGCGATCGCCCGGGCCTTGGCCAACCGCCCGAAGCTGCTGTTGGCTGACGAGCCCACGGGCAACCTCGACCCGGCGACCTCCGCCGCCGTGTTCCAGTCGCTGTACGAGGTCGCGCGGCAGGAGGGCGTCGCCGCCCTGATCGCCACGCACAACATGGAGCTGGCCCGCTATATGGATCGGGTCCTGGCGCTAAAGGACGGCCACCTCGAGGCGCGCAGCCGCCAAGAGGTCTAGAGCAACGCCTGCTTCATCGCGGCGAAGAAGCCCGCCTGGTCGATGCGCTTGATCACGCGGGCGTTCGGCGGCCGGCGTTTCAGGGCCGGGTCGGCCACCTCGATGTCCGGCAGGATCGAATGGGAGACGCTGAGATAGCCGCGCGTCAGCTCGCCCAAGGTCTCGACGTCGACCACGCACTGTTCGCTTTCGAGGATCAGGCTCTCGTCCAGGGCGACGGCGCAGGTCAGGGCGTCAGGGTGCAGGCTGCCGTCCAGGCCTTCGGTCTCACGCGCGAAGGCCAGCGAGGCGCGGTTTACGTCCGTGAAGAACCTGGCCTTCGGCGTGCCTAGCGCCTCGAGCTCGGCGAGCTGCGCGCTGGTGAAGAGGCCGTCCCTCAGGGTCTCGGTCCAGGTCACGATCGACATGTCGAAGCCGGCGTTGACGACGATCTTGGCCGCCTCTGGATCGACATAGAGGTTGTACTCGGCAGCCGGCGTGACGTTGCCGACGCCATTGTCCGTGCCGCCCATGATCCACAGGTGCTTCAGAGCCTTGGCGATCCGGGGCTCGCGCAGATAGGCGAGGGCGATATTGGTCAGCGGGGCCTGGGCGATCAGGGTGATCTCGCCGGGCGCGGCCATGATCCGGCGGACGAGCTCGTCGACCGCGTGGCCATCGGCGGGTCGCTGGGCCGTCTTCTCGAAGCCGCTGTCGCTCATGCCGTCATGGCCAAAGACATAGGCCGCGTCGAGCGGGGCGCGGGTGAAGGGGCGCTCGGCGCCAAGATAGACGGGCACGCCCGCCTTGCCGCAACGCTCCAAGGTCACCAGGGCGTTCTCGGCGTGCTGCACGAAGCCGACATTGCCGTGCGCGATGGTGATCGCCTCCACCTCCACGCCGGGGCGGGTGAGGGCGAGCATCAGCGAGAAGACGTCGTCGCCGGCGGTGTCGGTATCGATGATCAGGCGCATGGCGACGATTTGCCGTGATCCGCGCGGCTTGGCCATAGGGCGGCGGCGCCGTGCGCGGCGTCAGCGAGAAAAAGCGCGAACCGCTACAGGAACATCTTGTGAACAGAACAAAACCGGAATATGGAACAAAACAAGAAATCTGTGGAGGTTCAGATGATCCGTGTGGCGCGTGAGTCTTTGGCCCTTGTGTCTGTCGCCAGCTTCGTCTGGATGATGTGCTCGGTCGCCCATCTGGTGGCCTGAGTCGTGTAGGCGGAGGATCGGTCATGGCGGACGGGGAGGCAGACGGTTTTGTCCACCTGCGGGTCCGCTCGGCCTATTCGCTGCTCGAAGGCGCGATCAAGGCCGACCAGATCGGCAAGCTGGCGGCGGCGGCGGGGATGCCCGCGGCGGGTCTGGCCGACCGGGCCAATCTGTTCGGGGCGCTCGAATATTCGTCTTACGCCAAGGACGCCGGCGTTCAGCCGATCATCGGCTGCGCCATTCCCGTGACAGGTATTGGCGGCGGCCCGACCGAGCGTTGGGCGCGGGCGCCGACCGTGATGCTGCTGGCCCAGAACGAGCAGGGCTACCTCAATCTCTCCGAGCTCTCGTCGATCGCCTATCTCGACAGCGCCGAACTGCCCGAGCCGGTCGTGCCCTGGGCGAAGGTGGCTGAGTACAGCGACGGTCTGATCCTGCTGTCGGGCGGTACGGATGGCCCCATCGACGCTCTTTTCGCGGCCGGCAAGGGCGCGGAGGCGTCGGCCGCCCTGGCCGAGATGCATCGCGTCTTCGGCGACCGCTTCTATGTCGAGCTGCAGCGCCACGGCCTGCCCAAGCAGGCGGCGGCCGAGCCGGGCCTGGTCAACTGGGCCTACGAGAACGACGTGCCGCTGGTCGCGACCAACGACGTCTATTTCGCCAAGCCGCAATTCTATGAAGCGCACGACGCGCTGCTCTGCATCGCCGACGGCGCTTTTGTCGGTCAGGACGAGCGCCGTCGCGTCACGCCCGAGCACTGGTTCAAGCCGCCGGCCGACATGCGCAAGCTGTTCGCCGACCTGCCGGAAGCCTGCGACAACACCCTCGACATCGCCCGCCGCTGCGCCTTCATGGTGCACAAGCGCGCGCCCATCCTGCCCAGCTTCCCGACCGGCGACGGCCGCAACGAGGCCGAGGAGCTGCGCCACCAGGCGCGCGAGGGGCTGAAGATGCGTCTCGATGGGCTGACGCTGTCGGCGCCTGAAGACGACTACTGGAAGCGCCTCGAGTTCGAGCTCGACATCATCGAGAAGATGGGCTTCCCGGGCTACTTCCTGATCGTGTCGGACTTCATCAAATGGGGTAAGGCGCACGGCATTCCGGTTGGTCCGGGACGGGGCTCGGGCGCCGGCTCGCTGGTCGCCTGGGTGCTGACTATCACCGACCTCGACCCGCTGCGCTTTGGCCTGCTGTTCGAGCGCTTCCTCAATCCCGAACGGGTTTCGATGCCCGACTTCGACGTCGACTTCTGCCAGGAGCGGCGCGAAGAGGTGATCTCCTACGTGCAGGAGAAGTACGGCCGCGACCGCGTGGCCCAGATCATCACCTTCGGTTCGCTGCAGGCCCGCGCCGTGCTGCGCGACGTCGGCCGCGTGATGCAACTGCCGCTGGGTCTGGTCGACCGCCTCTGCAAGATGGTGCCGAACAACCCGGCGGCGCCGGTGACCCTGGCCCAGGCCATCGACATCGAGCCGCGTCTGCGCCAGGCGCGCGACGAGGACCCCAACGTCGCCAACTGCTTGAACGTCGCTCTGCAGTTGGAAGGCCTGTTCCGCAACGCCTCGACGCACGCCGCCGGCGTGGTGATCGGCGACCGGCCGCTGACCCAGCTGACCCCGCTCTACAAGGATCCGCGTTCGGACCTGCCCGCCACCCAGTTTAACATGAAGTGGGTCGAGAGCGCCGGTCTGGTGAAGTTCGACTTCCTGGGCCTGAAGACCCTGACCGTGCTGGATCGGGCGGTGAAGCACCTGAAGAAGCGCGGCTTCGAGATAGATCTGGGCAAGCTGCCGTTCGACGACGCCAAGACCTACGAGCTGCTCGCCTCCGGCCAGACGGTCGGCGTGTTCCAGCTTGAAAGCCAGGGCATGCGCGACACCCTGCGCAAGATGCGCTGCGGCTCGATCGAGGAGATCACGGCGCTGATCTCGCTGTATCGCCCGGGGCCGATGGACAACATCGACACCTTCGTCGACTGCAAGTTCGGCCGCAAACCCGTCGACACCCTGCACCCGTCGCTGGAGACGGTGCTGAAGGAGACCTACGGCGTCATCGTCTACCAGGAACAGGTGATGCAGATCGCCCAGATCCTGGCGGGCTACAGCCTGGGCGAAGCCGACCTTCTGCGCCGGGCCATGGGTAAGAAGAAGAAGGAGGAGATGGATCTCCAGAAGATCCGTTTCGTCTCCGGCGCCAAGGAAAAGAACGTTCCCGAGGAGCAGTCGGGCTCGATCTTCGAACTGGTGGCCAAGTTCGCCGGCTACGGCTTCAACAAGTCGCACGCCGCCGCCTACGCCTTCATCTCGTACCAGACCGCCTGGCTGAAGGCGAACACGCCGGTCGAGTTCTTCGCCGCGTCGATGAGCCTCGATCTGTCGAACACCGACAAGCTGGCCGTGTTCCACCAGGACGCGCGCCGCTTCGGGATCACGGTGCGCGCGCCGGACGTGAACCGCTCGGGCGCCGACTTCGAGGTCGAGAACGGCGAGGTGCTTTACGCCCTGGGCGCGATCCGCAACGTCGGCCTCGACGCCATGAAGCATCTGGTGGCCGTGCGCGAGGAAGGCGGGCCCTTCCGCGACATCTTCGACTTTGTCGAGCGGATCGATCCGCGGCAGGTCAACAAGCGAGCGATCGAAAACCTGGCCCCCGCGGGCGCTGTAGGCTCGATACACAAGAACCGCGCCCAGATCGTGGCCTCGGCCGATGTTCTGATCGCCCACGCCCAGAGCTGCCATGCCGACCGCCAGGGCGGGCAGGGGGGGCTGTTCGGTTCGGATTCGGGGGCTAACCGCCCGCGCTTGGCCAAGACCGAGAACTGGAACCAGGTCGATCTGCTGGACGAAGAGCTTTCGGCCGTCGGCTTCTATCTGACTGGCCACCCGCTGGAGGACATGGTCGGCATGCTGCGCCGCCGGCGCACGGCCATGCTGGCCGAAGCCATGGTCCAGGCGGAAGCCGGCATGGAAGCCTTCCGGATGTGCGGCATGGTCCGCCGCCGGCAGGAGCGCGCCTCGCAAAGCGGCGAGAAGTTCGCCTTCGTCTCCTTGTCGGATCCGACCGGCGAATATGAAGTGCTGTTCCCGCCGGAGTCCCTGCGCAAGTGCCGCGACGTGCTGGAGCCAGGCAAGGCCGTGGCCATCAAGGTCCGCGCGAAAGCGCGCGACGGCGAGGTCCGGTTTTTCGGCGACGACGCCGAGCCGATCGAGAAAGCGATCGAGAACGTGGTGGCGGGTCTGCGCGTGCACCTGTCGCCCTCCGCCGCCGAAATCGAGGCGCTTAAGCGCCGGCTGGAGCCCGCCCAGTCCCAGAAGGGCGGCGAGGTCACCTTCGTTGCGGCGATCAGCGGCGGTCGTGAGATCGAGCTCCGGTTGCCGGGGCGCTACAGCCTCGACGCCGCCTTGCGCGGGGCCTTGAAGACCGCGCCAGGCGTGGCGCTGCTGGAGGATGTATAGGAAAATATTCCTATATCTCGGGCTGACGGTGGAGACCGTGAGATCGAAATGCAGGGTTATGGCGATGGACTTAGCGCTTGAGATCCCTGTCAGCGACGCTGGCCAAGAAATTCCGGCTTTGGACCGCGTGGGGGACCGCGCCCAAGTCGCCCCTCGGTCATGAAGCCGCCCGCTGGTGGCGCGGAAGAAGTGGTCGGTTATGACGACGCGACCTTGCGGTTCTATGCCGAGCAGGCTCAGACCTACGCCGCCACCGCCCGCGATGGTCCAAGTCGGCTCTTGGAAGGGTTTCTGCAGCGGCTCCGCCCTGGGGCGCGCATCCTGGAGCTTGGCTGCGGGGATGGCCGCGACAGTGAAGCCATGCTGGCGCTCGGCTTCCACGTGGACCCCACGGACGGCGTAGAGGCCATGGCCCGACAGGCCGAGGCCAGGCTCGGACGTTCCGTGCGGGTGATGCGCTTCGATCAGTTGGATGACTTGGACGCTTATGATGGTGTGTGGGCCAATGCGAGCCTGTTGCATGCGCCCGCATCGGCGCTTCCCGATATCCTGTCGCGGGTCTTCCGGGCCCTAAAGCCGGGCGGACTTCACGTGGGGACCTATAAGGCGGGGGATACGGACGGGCGTGACGGCTTGGGCCGTTACTTCAACTATCCATCCGCCGAGGCGCTCGAGGCCGCCTACCGGGCCTCAGCGGATTGGGAGGCCTTGTCCATTCGGCGCTATGCTGGCGGCGACTACCTGGGCGGACAGCGGCCGTGGCTGGCGGTCACGGCGCGCCGGTCCGGCTGAGGACCGGCGGTCTCACCACGCCGCGGCGCGTCCGTTCATCAGTCCTGCCCGGAACAGCCGCCGCTCGGCCGCCTTGCCGCCCTTGACGATCACCGGCTTGTCGGCGGCGCGCAGGATGGGCAGGTCGTCCAGGCTGTCGGTGTAGGCATAGGCCCAGCGGGCGCCATGGCCAGCCTCGGCCAAGGCCTGGCACTTGCGTTGGTTGCGGCAGTGGATGTTGGCGATCCAACCGCCCAGGCCGGGCTTGAGCGACGTGCCCAGCACGTCCACGCGTCGATCCAGGGTGCGCAGCAGAGCGTTAGCGAGGCAGGTCGGCGCGGCCGTGACGACGACGACCCGGTCGCCGGCCGCCACGTGGCCGTCCAGCGCGGCCAGGGCTTGCGGCTTCCAGGCCAGGCTGCAGCGTTTTTCGACAAAGGCTCGGGCGAAGTCGTCGCAGGAGGCCAGCAGTTGTTGTTCCGACAGCCCCGCCGTGGCGATCCAGAGCAGAATTGAAGCGCCCGCGCGGCGGGTGAAGGGCAGGGCCACCATCGGAACCGCCACGGGAGCGACGGCCAGCGTCGCCAACAGGCGCAGCGGCGATCGCCTGGCGCGCTCCCACAGCCACAGGGCCGTGGAGTCGCCGTTCAGCAGCGTGCCGTCCATGTCGAACACCGCGAGCATCGCCATTCCCCGTCTCACCTCCGTCAGTGAGCCACGGCGAAGTGGAAGATTTGCGACAACGTCCTAAGTCCCTGTGGACAAGAACGCCCGCGCCATGGGCTCCTGTCCTTAGGACGACGTCGGCGAGCGACCGCCTCAAGCGCCAGGCGATCATATTTCACCCGGACCGAGGTGATGCGCGGGCTTGCTTTTTCGCTCCGTAGCGACTATTTGCGCGGCCATTCCACACGTGGACGTTCGGCAGCGCCGGGGAGACATCCCGACGACGCCGTTCCGGTCCCGCCTTCAGAATGGTCTGAAGCGGGGGTGTCCACGGAGGTTCAACCGGAAGAAGGATTAAAGGCCCGATGGCTCTTCCCGAATTCTCCATGCGTCAGCTCCTGGAAGCCGGCGCTCACTTCGGTCACCAGACGCACCGCTGGAACCCGAAGATGGACCGCTACATCTTCGGTTCGCGCTCGAACATCCACATCATCGACCTGTCGCAGACGATCCCGCTGCTGCACCAAGCCCTGGTGAAGGTCCGTGAAGTCGCCGCCGCTGGCGGTCGCGTGCTGTTCGTCGGCACCAAGCGCCAAGCCAGCGACCCGGTCGCCACGGCCGCCAAGCGCTGCGCCCAGTACTACGTGAACCACCGCTGGCTCGGCGGCACCCTGACCAACTGGCGCACCGTCTCGGGCTCGATCGCTCGTCTGCGCGAACTGGAAGGCGTCCTGGCCGGCGAAGCCCAAGGCCGTTCCAAGAAGGAACTGCTGCAGCTGACGCGCGAGCGCGACAAGCTGGAACTGTCGCTGGGCGGCATCAAGGACATGGGCGGCATCCCCGACATCATGTTCGTGATCGACACCAACAAGGAAGCGATCGCGATCCTGGAAGCCCGCAAGCTGAACATCCCGGTCGTCGCCATCCTCGACACCAACTGCGATCCGGACGGCATCACCTACCCGATCCCGGGTAACGACGACGCCGCCCGCGCCCTGCAACTGTACTGCGACCTGATCGCCGACGCCGTCCTGGACGGTCTGGCTGCTGGTCAAGCCGCCGCTGGCGTGGACCTGGGCGCTTCGGTCGCTCCGGTCGAGCCGGCCCTGGCCCGCGAACTGGCTCCGGAAGCTCCGGCCGCCGAAGCGGCTCCGGAATCGGCCGAAGGCTGATTTCCTGCGTGTCCCCAGCCGGGCGATCGCTTGGCGCGGGGACCGTCGCGACCCTGACATGGGACCGGGCTAAATAGCCCGGTCCCAACACTTTATAGATTTTGCGGGCCAACAAGCCCACTCGCCCACCGTTTTAAAATGGAGATTTTCGATGGCTGAGATCACCGCCGCCCTCGTCAAGGAACTGCGCGAAAAGTCCGGCGTCGGCATGATGGACTGCAAGAAGGCGCTGGCTGAGAACAACGGCGACATCGAAGCCTCCATCGACTGGCTGCGCGCCAAGGGCCTGTCCAAGGCCGCCAAGAAGGCCGACCGCGCCGCCGCCGAAGGTCTGGTGGCCATCGCCGTCGCCGAGCAAGGCGCTGGCGAAACCGCCACGGCCGTCGAGGTGAACGCCGAAACCGACTTCGTGTCGCGCAACGACCTGTTCCAAGGCGCGGCTCGTCAGATCGCCGGCGCCGCCATCGGCACCGACGGTTCGGTCGACGCGATCACCGCCGCCAAGCTGGCCGGCGGCGAGACCGTACAGGACCACCTGACCAACCTGATCGCCACGATCGGCGAAAACATGATGGTGCGCCGCGCCGCCAAGTGGACCGTCGAGAACGGCGTCGTCGCCTCGTACATCCACAACGCCACCGCGCCCGACCTCGGCCGCATCGGCGTGCTGGTCGCCATCGAGTCGACTGGCGACAAGGCCGCTCTGCGCGAGCTGGGCCGCAAGATCGCGATGCACGTCGCCGCGACCTCGCCGCTGTCGCTGTCGCCGGACGATCTGGACCCGGCCGCCATCGAGCGTGAAAAGGCCGT
>JAYRLX010000087.1:0-11704 GCA_041905125.1 Caulobacter sp.
CCCCGCCCGCTGCTGGGCAACGATCCCGGTTACCTGGCCGCCGCCCTGCCGAAAGGCGCCAAGATCTGGCAGGTCGCCGGCTCGGCGCGCCAGGACCTTGGCCTGACGCCCGAGAGCCATGCTGTCGCCCTGATCGAGCTGAAGGACGGCCGGCGCGTCGCGCTCGCACTCTTCCTGACCGGCTCGACCGCCGACGCCGCGACGCGCGAGGCGACCATCGCCGAGGCGGGCCGGACGGTGCTGAAGTCCTTCTAGCCCCCTCGCCTAGGCCCTCCGCGCGAGCGCCAGCGCCTCGACCAATTGCCCCGGATGCAGGGGCTTTGCGAGGTGCAGGTCGGCGCCGGCGGCCTGGGCGGCGGCGATATGCTCCTCCATCGCGTTGGCGGTCAGCATGATGACCAGCATCGGCCGCGCGCCGGAGGCGGCTTCGCGGGCGCGGATGGCGCGGGTGGCCGACAGGCCGTCCATCACCGGCATCTGCATGTCCATCAGCACCGCGTCGAACGTCTTCTCGTCCAGGGCGGCGAGCGCGGCCTCGCCGTCGGCGACCAGGGTCAGGTCTACGCCGAAGGGCTCCAGCACGATCTCGACGACCTTGCGATTGGTCGGGTGGTCCTCGGCGACCAGCACCCGCAGTCCTTCCAGCGATACGGTTTCGCCGGCCTCTTCCTGGGTCTCCGTCGGAAGAGCCTCGCAGCGCGGCAGCGGCAGGACGACCTCGAAGCGCGCTCCGGCTCCCGGCGCGCCGTCGGCGTTGATCCGTCCGCCCATCTTCTCGGTCAACGCGGCGCAGATCGACAGGCCAAGGCCCGTGCCGCCGTACTGGCGGGTGATCGACTGGTCGGCCTGGACGAAGCGCTTGAACAGGCGCCCGCGCACCGCCGCGTCGAAGCCGACGCCGGTGTCGCGGACAACGAAGCGCACGCCGCCCTCGACCTGATCGACGTCCAGCGCCACCTCGCCCGCGTCGGTGAATTTGACGGCGTTGGCCAGCAGGTTCGAGAGGATCTGACTGATGCGCCCCGCATCGCCTTCGTAGGTCCCGGCCGTATCGGGCGCGACAGACCAGCGGAAAGTCAGGGCCTTGGCCTGGGCGGCGGCGGCGTGCAGCTCGGCCATGCCCCGGACCAGGCGCGTCAGGTCGAAGGGCTCGGGCGTCAGCTGGAATTCGCCGGCCTCGATCTTCGAGACGTCCAGGATGTCGCTGAGCACCTGCTCCAGCAATCGCCCGGACGACGAGACCAGCGCGGCCAGCTCCCGGCGAACACTCAGGTCCTGCTCCTCGGCCAGGCGGTCGCCGATGGCGATGACGCCATTCAGCGGCGTGCGCAGCTCATGGCTCATATTGGCCAGGAAGACCGACTTGGCCTGATTGGCGCGCTGCAGCTCGGCCGTGCGCTCGGCGACCCGCTCCTCGAGCGACCGCAAAAGCTCCTCGTTGCGGTCCCGCTGCCCGCGCAGCGAGCGCGCCAGGGCGCCGATCTCATCCTCGCGCGCCTCGATCGGCGCGGCCGCCTCCGGGTCGCCCAACCGCTGGGCCTCGGCCAGGTCATGCAACGGCGCGACCACCATCTGGTCGGTCAGGCGATAAAGCAGCAGAATCTGCGCCAGCACGCCCAGGAAACCGAACAACAGCACCCAGGAAGCCGTCTTCAGCGACGACCAGACGAGATCCCCCGATGGGAAGGTCATCAGGAACCACCAGCCCGGCTCCACCAGGCGACCATAGGCCACCAGGCGGTCGCCCCGCGGCGACAGCACCGCGCCCACATTGCGGTTCTGCGCTCGGATCGTCTGGACCAGGCGCTTGAGATCGCTGTCCGCCTCGAAGCGGCGCAGGGAGAACGCATCGACCGTTCCCTTGCGGGAAAGCCCTTGGGCGGCGATCAGCTCGCCGTTGTCGGCGACGATCATGTTGCGACCGCCCGGCAGTGCGTCCCCGACCGCCCGCAGCAGGTACGAGTCCAGCGAGATGCTCGCCCCGAAAGCGCCGACGAACCGGTTATTCAGATAGAAGGGCGTCAGGCAGGCGACCGTCAGCCGCCGCCCCGTCGGGTCGGAGATCAGCCGCCGCAGCTTGGTGCACTTCATCGCCCGTTCGGGGTTGTTCTGCGGCAGCGTCAGGAGGGTCATCTCCTCGCCGGCGATGCTGAGGTCCGGCGGCGCGTCCCGCCGGTAGAACTGCAGCTTGTCGGCCCGATGCGGCCCGAACATCACCAGACGCGAGTCCGGCGTGAAGAAATAGAAGTTGTCATAGTGGCGAAGCTGCGCCTCGCCGGTCGCGGCCACAACGTCCAGGGCGGAGACGAACAGCGCCTTGTCGGCCGGCGTCAGGGCCGCGGCGTTGGGCAGGTAGGCCCCCATGCCATAGACGTACCGCTCGCCGATCCGCGCGCCGTCGAACAAGCCCGGCGCCGAGCGGCGAGTGCCGTCGCCATGGTCAGGAAACAGCGCATCGAACCTGGCCAGGTCTCGCGCGGGATCGTTATTTTCCAGGCGGCGCGTCAGCGCCTCGGCCGCCGCGTCGTGGACCTTCACCAGGTCGGAGAACAGCCGGTCCTCGGTCTTGACCCGCTCGCCAACATAGGCGGCCAGGTGGCGGGTCTGGGTGTCGGCGGCGCTTTCGCGCACAAAGAAGAACGCCGCGGCGGTCGCGACCCCCGTCACAGCGATGGACAGCATGGCGACCATGGTGAGCAGACGACGCGCCAGGGGCCGCGTGACCTGAGCATTCGTGGCTGGATTGCCGTTCACCGCGCCCCCGCGCCGGTCGCTTTGCCGGACCGGCTTCACTCTGGAATTTCAACCGCTCGCTCTAAAACGCTCTCGCACTCGATTTCCGTCCCGCGCCCCCGCCGACGGAAACCCCAAAACAACGAACCCAAGGATCGAACTTGAGCCTGCTCTTAAACCGATCCGCTTTTCCCTAGCCACGCAACAGTCTATAGCCACCCGGTCCGCGCCGCGTCCTGGCCCTGTGCGCCAGGCCGCTCCAGGCGCGCCACCGCCAGAGGAACTGCCCCGCTATGGCCAAGATCAAAGTCGCCAACCCCGTCGTCGACATGGACGGGGACGAAATGACCCGGATCATCTGGAAGCTCATCAAGGATAAGCTGATCTTCCCGTACCTGGACCTGGAACTGGATTACTACGACCTTTCGGTTGAAAATCGCGACGCCACCGACGACCAGGTGACGATCGACGCAGCGAACGCCACCAAGAAGCACGGCGTCGCCGTCAAGTGCGCGACCATCACGCCGGACGAAGCCCGCGTGAAGGAATTCAATCTCAAGAAGATGTGGAAGTCGCCGAATGGCACGATCCGCAACATTCTGGGCGGCGTGATCTTCCGCGAACCGATCATCTGCCAGAACGTGCCGCGCCTGGTGCCGGGCTGGACCCAGCCGATCATCGTCGGCCGCCACGCCTTCGGCGACCAATACCGCGCCACCGATTTCCTGTTCCCCGGCAAGGGCACCCTGACGATCAAGTTCGTCGGCGAGGACGGCCAGACCATCGAGCACGAAGTGTTCAAGGCCCCCGGCTCGGGCGTCGCCATGGCGATGTACAATCTCGACGAGTCGATCCGCGAGTTCGCCCACGCCTCGTTCGCCTACGGCCTGAACCGCAAGTACCCGGTCTACCTGTCGACCAAGAACACGATCCTCAAGGCCTATGACGGTCGCTTCAAGGACATCTTCCAGGAAGTCTACGACGCGCACTACGCCGAGCAGTTCAAGGCCCTGGGCATCCACTACGAGCACCGCCTGATCGACGACATGGTCGCCTCGGCGCTGAAGTGGTCGGGCGGCTACGTCTGGGCCTGTAAGAACTACGACGGCGACGTGCAGTCGGACATCGTGGCCCAGGGCTTCGGCTCGCTGGGCCTGATGACCTCGGTGCTGATGACGCCGGACGGCAAGACGGTGGAAGCCGAGGCCGCCCACGGCACCGTCACCCGCCACTACCGCCAGCACCAGAAGGGCGAGAGCACCTCGACCAACTCGATCGCCTCGATCTTCGCCTGGACCCGTGGCCTGGCCCACCGCGCCAAGCTCGACAACAACACCGAGCTGGCCAATTTCGCCGCCACCCTCGAGAAGGTCTGCGTCGACACCGTCGAAAGCGGCTACATGACCAAGGACCTGGCCCTGCTGGTCGGCGACAAGCAAGGCTGGCTGACCACCGAAGGCTTCCTCGACAAGATCGACGAGAACCTGAAGAAGGCCATGGCCGCCTAAGGCCTTAGCCAAAACGCCAAGACGAGAACGCCCCCGAGATCCTCGGGGGCGTTTTTCGTTGTGGACGGCCGGCGGCGAAGGCTGGTCTAAGCGCTCGTGACCTTTCGGAGGCCTCATGACCCTGCAGAAGCGGATCTGGGATCTGATCGTGCTGGCGATCTTCGTGTTCGCCGCCGCGTTCGTCTCCGCGCCCTGGTTCGCGTTCCGGGCGCTGAAAGCGGCGGCGCAATACGAGGACGTGCAGGCGATCGGCGAACTGGTCGACTTCCCCGCCGTCCGAAGCAGCCTCACGGCCCAGCTCGTCGTCGACGCGCCGGCGGCTAAGCCGGAAGCCCCCTCGATCTGGCGCGACCCGATGGGGGTCTTCAAGAAGGCCGTGGAGCCGATCGCGCCGCCGGAGCCCAAGGTGGATCGGTATCTGACGGTGGCGGGCTTCAACGCCCTGACGCGCGGCTACGCCCCAGGCGTCCCGCCGCTTGAGCCTTCCTCCGCCGACGCGCTCAAGCAGGCCATCAAGGGCCCTCACCCGACGATCGCCTATTGGGACCCGAACCGCGTCCGCATCGTGGTCAAGCGCCCCGGCGCGCACGGCAAGGCGACCGTCTTCACCTTCGAGCGCCGGGCGCTGTTCACCTGGCGGCTGGTCCACATCCGCCTGCCGGCCGACGAGCGACAGGCCTGAGGTTCCGATCTTGATCGCTCTCGTCGCCGACGTTCTCGCCCGGGTCTGGCCGTTCTTCCTGCTGGTCGGCGCCGGACTGGCCCTGACCCGCCTGCGCCTCCTGGACGGCCCACAGGCGCGCGGCCTGTCCAGCTATGTCTATTGGATCGGCTTCCCAGCCCTGCTGATCCACTCGCTGTCGCGCATGGGGCGTCCAGGGACCGAGCTGACGGCGGGCCTGGCGGCCTACGCGACGGCGGGCCTCGCCGTCATGACTGCGGTCGTCATCTTGGGCCGAGCGCTGGGCTGGGCCAAGGCCGAACAGTCCGGCGCGGGGATCGCCAGCGGCGTCGGCAACAGCGCCTTCCTGGCCCTGCCCATCACCGCCGCGGTCATGGGCGCGGAGACCGCGCGCCTGGCGGCGGGCGTCATCGCCGTCGACTTCGTCATCCTGTCCGCCGCCGGCGTGGGCCTGCTGGGCTGGGCGGCGGGACGTTCGGTATGGCGCTCGATCCTGCAGGCGTTCCGCAATCCCGTTGTCGCCGCCGCGGCCATCGGGGTCGCCTTGGCCCTGCTTGAGATCAGGCCGCCCGAGGCGCTGGACCGCGCCCTGGGCCTGGCGGCCGCCTCGGGCAGCCCGGTCGGCCTCGTGGCCCTCGGCGCGGCCCTGGGTCTTCGCGAAACCGAGAACGAGCACGCGCCCCGCTCCGCGCCGATCGTCATGGCGGCGCTCGCCAAACTAGCGCTGTTCCCGCTGTTGACCTGGTTCGCCATCGGACTGACGCCCGCGCCGCTGGCGTTCCGCGCCGGGGCGACCCTTCTGGCCGCGGCGCCCACGGCCGTCAGCGTCTTCATTCAGACGCGCGCCTACAACGTCTTCGCCCGAGGCGCGGCGCGCACCGTAGCCCTGACCACGGCGCTGGCGATGATCACCCTGGCGGTCGCGGTCCTGCTGCTGGCGCCGGCGCGGCTCTAAGCGCCGGGTTGTTGGCCGCTGAGAAGATTGGAGGCCGGCTTGCCGCCGGGCGCCCCCTGATCGCCGGCCGTCCAGCCGCTCGGGCAAGCCCCCAGCCGCTGATAGCGTCGCGCCTGAACGATCTTGCCGCCCGCATCTTCCAGCGGCTGCAGAGCGAACCGGACGGTGAAGTCGTCCGGCGTCTTCCGCGTGGTCGTGACATAGAGGCCGTAGCGCGCGCCGCCGATCTCGCAGCGGGTGACACGCTCTTCCGGGGTGTCCTTGGCCGGCTTGCCGACCGGCAGACAGGGCATGCCGTTAACCCGCGGCTCGACCCGCGCGAAGGACGCCGCCAGTTCCGGGTTGGCGCAGATATCGACCGCGCCGCCCTTACCGCCGGAGTCCTCGACGACCGACACCCGCCACAGGGCTGGAGGCGCGAAATGGACCTGCGTCTTGGCGACCTCGCGCTCGCAGCCCCCGAGGGCCAGGACCACGCCGAGCGCCGCCAGCCTTCGCATCACCATCGGACAGGACATGGCCTTACCAGGAAATTACAACCGTAACTCAGTTGAAGCACGATCCGCGTCGGCGTCAAGCGGATACAAAAAAGGGACGCCTTTCGGCGCCCCCTTCTGTCTCGTGGATGTGGAGCGGCTTAGCCGGCCAGCGCCGCCTTGACGGCCGCGAGGCCTTCCTGGGCCTTGCTGTCATCGGGCGCGCCACCCTGGGCGAAGTCGGCCTTGCCGCCGGCGCCCTGGCCGCCCATGGCGATCACGGCGGCCTTGGCGAGGTCGGCGGCGCTGAACTTGCCGGTCAGATCCGCGGTGACCGCCACGGTGACGGCCGCTTTGCCTTCCGACGTGCCGACCAGGGCCACGACGCCCGAGGTCAGCTGCTTCTTGAACTCCTCGGCGACGCCGCGCAGCTCCTTGCCGCCGACGCCGTCCAGGACGCGAGCGATCAGGGCCACACCGTTGACGTCCTCGGGACCCGAGGCCGCGCCGCCGCCGCCCAGGGCCAGCTGCTTCTTGGCCTCGGCCAGTTCCTTCTCGAGGCGCTTGCGGTCGGCGATCAGGGCGTCGACGCGGCTAGCGACCTCGGCGACCGGGGTCTTGAACTGGTCGGCCAGCGACTTGGCCACGCCCGCCTGGTCCAGCAGGAAGCGGCGGGCCGCCTCGCCGGTCAGGGCCTCGATGCGGCGCACGCCAGCGGCGACGCCCTGCTCCGAGACGATCTTGAACAGAGCGATGTCGCCGGTGCGGGCCACGTGGGTGCCGCCGCACAGCTCGACCGAATAGGCCTTGGCCTCGTCGGTCAGCGACTTGCCCAGCGTCAGCACGCGGACGCTGTCGCCGTACTTCTCGCCGAACAGGGCGACGGCGCCGGCCTCGATGGCCTCCTGCGGCGCCATTTCCTTGGTCTCGGCCGGGACGTTCTGGCGAATGACCGCATTGACCTCGGCCTCGATCTTGTCGAGCTCTTCCGGGGTCAGCGGGCCGCCGTGGCTGAAGTCGAAGCGCATGCGCTCGCCATCGACCATCTGGCCCTTCTGGGCGACGTGCGGGCCCAGCACGTGGTGCAGGGCGGCGTGCACCAGGTGGGCGGCCGAGTGGTTGGAGCGGGTGGTGTGGCGGCGCTCGGCGTCGACCGAGACCACGACCTTGTCGCCGACCTTCAGGTCGCCCGACAGCTCGACGCGGTGAACGTGCAGATCGCCCGCTTGCTTCTGGGTGTCGATGACCCGGTTCTCGCGGCCATTGGCTTCGAGCACGCCCTGGTCGCCGGCCTGGCCGCCGCTCTCGGCATAGAAGCTGGTGCGGTCCAGCAGGACCTCGACGGTCGTCCCGCCAACGGCGCTCTCGACCTCGGCGCCGTCCAGGACGATCGCCTTGACCACGCCGGTCGTCTCGGTGGTCTCGTAGCCGACGAAGTCCGTCGCGCCGTTCTTTTCCTTGATCGCGAACCAGGCGGCGGCCGCGCCCTGCTGGCCCGAGCCGGCCCAGTTGGCGCGCGCCATCTCGCGCTGCTTCTGCATGGCCGCGTCGAAGCCGTCGGTGTCGACGGTCAGGCCCTTGGCGCGCACCGCGTCCTGGGTCAGGTCCAGCGGGAAGCCATAGGTGTCGTAGAGCTTGAAGGCGGTCTCGCCGTCCAGCACGCCGCCGGCGGTCAGCTTGGCGGTGGCCTCGTCCAGCAGGCCCATGCCGCGGCCGAGCGTGACGCGGAAGCGCTCTTCCTCCTGGCGCAGAGTCTCGACGATCGAGGCCTCGGCGCGACGCAGCTCCGGATAGGCTTGGCCCATCTCGCGGACCAGGACCGGCGCCAAGCGGTGCATCAGGGGCTCCTGCGCGCCCAGCAGATAGGCGTGACGCATCGCGCGGCGCATGATCCGGCGCAGGACGTAGCCGCGGCCTTCGTTCGAGGGCGACACGCCGTCGGCCAGCAGGAACGAGGACGAGCGCAGGTGGTCGGCGATCACGCGGTGCGACGGGGCCTGGGGCCCTTCCGCCTTCACGCCGGTCAGCTCGACGCTGGCGGCGATCAAGGTCTTGAAGAGGTCGATGTCGTAGTTGTCGTGCTGGCCCTGCAGCACGGCCGCGATCCGCTCCAGGCCCATGCCGGTGTCGACCGAGGGCTTGGGCAGCGAGACGCGCTCGCCGCCGGCCAGCTGCTCGAACTGCATGAAGACGAGGTTCCAGATCTCGATGAAGCGGTCGCCGTCTTCATCGGGGCTGCCCGGAGGGCCGCCGGGGATGCCTTCGCCGTGGTCGTAGAAGATTTCCGAGCACGGACCGCAGGGGCCAGTGTCGCCCATGGACCAGAAGTTGTCGCTGGTCGGGATGCGGATGATCTTGTCGTCCGACAGGCCGGCGATCTTCTTCCACAGATCGGCCGCCTCGTCGTCGGTGTGATAGACCGTGACCAGCAGCTTTTCCTTGGGCAGCTTGAACTCGCCGGTCAGCAGGGTCCAGGCGTGGTGGATCGCCTGTTCCTTGAAGTAGTCGCCGAACGAGAAGTTGCCCAGCATCTCGAAGAAGGTGTGGTGGCGGGCGGTGTAGCCGACATTGTCGAGGTCGTTGTGCTTGCCGCCGGCGCGGACGCACTTCTGCGAGCTGGCCGCGCGCGGATGGGCCGGGGTCTCGGCGCCGGTGAAGACGTTCTTGAACGGCACCATGCCGGCGTTGACGAACAGCAGGGTCGGGTCGTTCTGCGGCACCAGCGGCGCGGACGGGACCACGGCGTGGTCGGCCTTGCCGAAGTAGTCGAGGAAGGTGCTGCGGATCTCGTTCAAGCTGGGCATGAGCGTCTCAAGTCTAAGCGTCCGGCGAGCGGCCGGGAGTCGCGCGCTGCATAGCGCGGTTTTTAGCGAAGGGGAAACCGACTCGCAGATGGGGGCGCGTTGACGCGCGGAAAAGAGCGATGAGCGGCGCGTGGGAACTTCCGAGATAGGTGGGTTGCGGAGCCAAGCAAGCCGGTTCTAGGCTCGGCTTCAATCTGGGGTCGGGACATGTTTGCTGCGCTACTTTCTGCAAGTCTTATCTCCGGCGGGCAGGCCCCCAATGCGCAGCCAGATGTCCAAAGGGGTTTCGAAGGCGCCCTCCGGGGCTGCGAAGAGTGGGTGCTTAACCCCAAAAGCTGGGCAAACGGTCCGCAGCCTTTCATCGCGGCCGTCGGACTTGGGCCGCAGATGGGTCTGGTCGATCACGTTGAAGATGTGAATTTGCCGCCGCCTTCGCTGCGGCTCGCCAATCATTATTGGCGGATCAACTCAACGATGGGCGCGGGATTCGTCCTGGTGGTCTCCGATCGACTACCAATGTGCCACATCACGGGCGGCGGCGACGCGGACATGGAACCCATTGTTTCGTCGGTGCTCGCATCTAGCGCCTTTAAGGCCAGATGGAGGCTGATCAAGGAGAGCCCCGCTGGCGACATGGTGACTAGCGAATATCAGAACGTGCGGGCGCCCCGGTTCTCTATCGTCATCAGTCGGGCTAACCAACCCGGCGCGCGGCTAGACAGGGTTCAGGTGCTTGCCACCGCCGTGTTCAACCCGCCTAACTAGCGTTAGACGGCGCCCTCCCGGTATAGGGGGGTGGGACGATAGGCCCAGACGGTGGACGGAGCGCCCGCGCTGTCGGTCAGCATGCTCCCTCACCCTCCCACCGCTTCGCGGCGGGCCCCGCCCTCTCCCGCTGGGAGAGGGTTTGCGCGACCTTGAGCCCCAAAAAGAAATAGGCCGCCTGGCATGGGGTCCAGGCGGCCTGATCGCGGCCGTCGCGGCGGTGGGGGCCGCGGGCGTGTTGAAGGCGGGGACCGCCCGTGGCTGATGCGAGGGCCGCGAAACCCTGGATCGTTTCCGATTGGAAACGATCCAATCTCCTGTCTGAACGCATTTTCGGCGACGAACCGGCTTCCACTTCGTCGGAAAATGCTCTGGACGAGGCCTACTCCTCCTCGCCCTCCTCCGGGCCGCCGACCAGAAGCTCTTCCTCGATCTTCTGCGACGACTTGCGGACGGCGGCCTCGATGGCCCCGGCGATGTCCGGATTGTTCTTCAGGAACTCGCGGACATTGTCGCGGCCCTGACCGATGCGCTGGCTGCCGTACGAGAACCAGGAACCGGCCTTCTCGATGATGCCGGCCTTGACGCCCAGGTCGATCACTTCGCCGAGCTTCGAGATGCCCTCGCCGTACATGATGTCGAACTCGACCTCGCGGAACGGCGGGGCCACCTTGTTCTTCACGACCTTGACGCGGACGTTGTTGCCAATGATCTCGTCACGGACCTTCACCGAGCCGGTGCGGCGGATGTCGAGGCGCACCGAGGCGTAGAACTTCAGCGCATTGCCGCCGGTGGTCGTTTCCGGGCTGCCGTACATCACACCGATCTTGTGACGGATCTGGTTGATGAAGATGACGATGGTGTTGGCCTTGTTGATCGAGGCGGTCAGCTTGCGCAGCGCCTGGCTCATCAGACGGGCCTGAAGGCCCGGCAGGCTATCGCCCATCTCGCCTTCGATTTCGGCCTTCGGGGTCAGAGCCGCCACCGAGTCGACGACGACGATATCCACGGCGCCGGACCGCACCAGGGTGTCGGTGATCTCGAGCGCCTGCTCGCCGTTGTCGGGCTGGGAGACCAGCAGGTTGTCGAGATTGACGCCCAGCTTGTGGGCGTAGGACGGGTCCAGCGCATGTTCGGCGTCGACGAAGGCGGCGGTGCCGCCGGCCTTCTGCACCTCGGCCACGACGTGCAGGGCCAGGGTGGTCTTGCCCGAGCTTTCCGGACCGTAGACCTCGATGATCCGCCCCTTGGGCAGGCCGCCGATGCCCAGGGCGATATCGAGGCCGAGCGAGCCGGTGGACACCGACTCCATCTCGACCTTGCCCTTTTCGCCCAGCTTCATCACCGAGCCCTTGCCGAACGCGCGGTCGATCTGGGCGAGAGCCGCCTCTAGCGCGCGTTGCTTATCGCCTTCTTCCTTGGCCACGAGTTTCAAAGCCGCCTGACTGGTCATTGTTGGTCCGCCCTCTATCCCATGATTCCGGTAGGTCGCCCGGCGCTTCCAGCGCCCTGTCACAACGACCTGTGGAACACCCTTAATGCGTACCGCCTTTGTTCCAGGTTCGCAAGATGTTCTCTTAACCAGAAACGTCCGTTTCTGACGTAGGGGGGCGGAGGCTGAAAAAATGGGCTGGATTAAGCGACTAAACCCTGGGTTTTCAACCGCTCCTTAAGCCAGTTCGTGGCAGCGTCCGGGCAGTTCTGGAGAAGGCCGCTTTGTCGATCGATCCACGTCGCCTTTTGGGCCTTGCCTTCGCCAGCGCCGATCTCCTCGTGGAGTT
>JAYRLX010000088.1:0-11671 GCA_041905125.1 Caulobacter sp.
TATCGCTAAAGCCTAGAGCGTGACGCCGAAAGTGGGAACCGGTTTCGGCAGGAGTCACGCTCTAAGTGTTTGATTTAGAGCCTCGTTATCGCGTCAAAACGATTCCGTTTTGACGCGCGAGGCTCTAGCGGCCGCTCCAACGCACGAACGAGGGCGCCGGACCTAAGGGTTCGGCGCCCTTTCTCGTTTCCGGCGGGCGTCCGTCGCCGTCTCCGGCGCGTAACGGCGAGCAAGGAGATCGCCATGCCCAAAGCAACGCTCGCCCTCGCCGCTGTCACCCTCGCCCTTGGCCTGGCCGGCCCGGCCGAACCCCAACCTCTGCCGCTCGACGCGGCCAGCCACTATTCCGGCGTCTGGCTGGAGGTGGGCCGCACGCCCATGGGCATCACCAAGGGCTGCGTCGCGGGCACGACGACCTACGAACGTCTCGACGACCGGCGGGTGAAGGTCGAGGACGACTGCCGCCAAGGCGGCGTCGACGGCAAGCGCCGCGCGATCCGCGGCAAGGGCGTGATCGAGGATCCCGGCGTCAATCGGCGACTGAAGGTCTCGTACCTCCCCTTCGTGACCTGGCGCTATGAGGTGCTGGAGACCGATCCCGCCGGCGCCTGGTTCATCTCGGCCTCGCCGGACCGGAAGAAGGTGTTCCTGTACGCTCGCCGTCCGCTGTCCAAGGCGCAGTTGGACGATCTGGCAGCCCGGGCTCGCCGCGCCGGCTATGCGGGCGAGATCGAGTTCCCGGCGACGCGGCCGGTCTCGCCTTAAGGCGGAAAAGGGTCTCTACGACCAGACGGCCCTTTACCGATCGTCCCGGACCGGCAACTGTACGCCAATTGTCGGAGTATTTTAGCCGCGACAGCCGGCCGCCCGACATCGAGGGAGGCGACGGCATGCGACGTTCCATGGCGAGCGGGGTGATGGCGCTGATGGCGGCGGCCTTCGCCTTCGGCGGGGCCAATCCGGCGATGGCCCGCGCGCCCGCCGCCGCGCAGGAGACCGGTGTCCGGAAGACCGCGACCGGCGTCGAGATCCGCCTGGCCGACGGGGTTCTGCGGCTAGATCCCTGGTCGGACAATATCGTGCGGGTCCGCGTCTCGAAGACCGACGCCTGGAGCGGAAACTACAATCCGGCCGTCATCGCCCAGCCCGGGAAGGTCGACTGGACGCTGGAGACCGGCGCCGACAAGGTCACCCTCAGGACCCCCGCCCTTCAGGTCATCGTCGACCGGGCGTCCGGCGAGCTTCAGGTGCTCGACGCCAAGGGCCAGCGGGTCGCGCGCGCCCGGCCCAGCGACACGGACGCCGGACCGTCCGTCCAACGTTTCGAGCTGGACTCGCAGGAGGCGATCTATGGCCTGGGCCAGCACCAGGCCGGCCTGATGGACTATCGCGGATCCAGCGTCCTGCTTCAGCAGATCAACACCGACGTCGCCGTGCCGATGGCGGTGTCCTCGCGCGGCTACGGCGTCCTCTGGAACAATCCGGCGACCACCCGCGTGGACGTCGCCAGCCCGCAATACGCCCACAGCCTGCGCTTCGCGTCCGAAGCCGGCGGCGGCGTCGACTATCACCTGATCGTGGGCCCGGAGATCGACCAGGTGATCGCCGGCTATCGCGGCCTGACCGGTCCGGCGCCGCTGATGGCGCGCTGGACCTGGGGCCTGTGGCAATCGAAGGAGCGCTACGAGACGCAGGCCGAGACCCTGTCGATCGTCCAGCGCTACCGCCAGATGGGCGTTCCGTTCGATGCGGTCGTTCAGGACTGGCAGTACTGGGCGCCCGGCGGCTGGGGCAGCCACCAGTTCGACGCCCAGCGCTTCCCCGATCCGGCCGGCCTGGTGAAGGCGGTCCACGACCTGAACGCCCACATCATCATCTCGGTCTGGCCGCGCTTCGACCTGACCACCGCCAATCATGACGAATTGCGCAAGGCCGGCGCCCTGTTCGAGCCGGCCTATCCCAACGTCTATCCCGCCGGCGAAGGCCGCTGGTACGACGCCTGGTCCGAGAAGGGCCGCGCGCTCTACTGGAGCCAGATCATGCGGAACCTGGGCCGCTACGACTTCGACGGCTGGTGGCTGGACGGCTCCGAGGCCGAGCTGGGCGGCAAGCCAGGCCAGATGGCGGCCCTGACCACCGCCGCCGGCCCGGGCGCGGAGACCTTCAACAGCTACCCGCTGCTGCACACGACGGCGGTCCATGACGGCATGCGCCGCGACATGCCGGGCAAGCGCCCCTTCATCCTGACCCGCTCGGCCTATGCCGGCCAGCAGCGCAACGGCGCCATCACCTGGTCGGGCGACGTCAACGGCGACTGGCATACCTTCGCCAAGCAGATCCCGGCGGCCCTGAACTTCTCGGTCAGCGGCATCCCCTATTGGTCGGCCGACATCGGCGGCTTCTTCGGCGGCGATCCCCAGGATCCCGCCTATGCCGAGCTTTTCACCCGCTGGCACCAGTTCGGGGTCTTCAACCCGATGTTCCGCGTCCACGGGACGGGCCAGGGCAAGGCGCTGTGGGACTTCAAGCCCGACACCCAGGCGCGACTGATCGCCGACGACAAGCTGCGCTATCGCCTGCTGCCCTACATCTATTCCACCGCCTGGGAGGTGACCCAGCGGGCCGGCACCATGATGCGACCCCTGGTGATGGATTTCCGGACCGACCCCAACGCCCTGCGGCTGACAGACCAGTACATGTTCGGCCGCGCCCTGATGGTCAGTCCGGTCACCCAGCAAGGCGCCGACGTCCGCACGGTCTATCTGCCCAAGGGCGACTGGTACGACTTCTGGACCGGCGCCAGGTTGACGGGCGGCAGAACCCTGGCGGTCAAGGCCGACATCGACACGATCCCGGTCCACGTCCCGGCCGGAACCATCCTGCCGCTGGGCCCTGTGCTGATCTACGCCGACCAGCCCAGCCAGGAGCCTCTGGAGATCCGGATCTATCCGGGCCGCGACGGCCGTTTCGAGCTCTATGACGACGCCGGCGACGGCCAGGGCTACGAGAAGGGCGAGCGCGCCACCACCCTGCTGACCTGGACCGACGCGACCCGGACCCTGCGCCTCGGCGCGCGGGACGGCCGCTACCCCGACATGAAGGCGGTGCAGCCGCTGAAGGTTGTCTGTGTTCCGACCGGCAAGGTCCAGGACGTGCGCTACGCGGGGGCGGAGACGAGCGTCACGCTGGCGGACTGTCGGTAGGGAGGAGCCGCCCCCTAGTTGACCTCGGTCTTCTTCGGCGGACCCGGCGGCAGGGGCGCCACCCGCACCCCGTCCTCGACGAGGGCCTTTACCTCCAACGGCGAGGCCTCGCCGTAGATGCCGCGTTCCTCGGACTTGCCCTCATGGATGGCGCGGGCCTCCTTGGCGAAGGCGTCGCCGACATAGTCGAAATTATCCTCAACGTGGCGACGGACCTCGCCCATCGCGGCCATCATCATCTCGCGCATCTTGGGGTCGGGCGCGGGGTCGGACCGCTGGGCCTTCGTGCCGGCGACGGCCGGGGCCATGATCTGCTTGGAGACGCCATGCGAGCCGCAGACCGGGCACTCGACGAGGCCGCGCGCGGCCTGGTCGTCATAGTCCGCCGACGAGCCGAACCAGCCCTCGAACGCGTGAGCCTGATCGCACTGAAGCGCGTACTTGATCATCGCCTAAAGATGGGACCCTTCACGGCCCGACGAAAGGCCGGGCGTTCTTGAGCACGGGGATCGCGGCGCGCGCCTTGTCGGCGGCGGCCAGATCGAGGTCCGCCATCAGCACGCCAGGCTCGTCGTGGTCAAGTTTTCCGAGCACCTCGCCCCACGGCCCGATGGCGATCGAGCGGCCCCAGGTGCCGCGGCCGTCCTCGTGGAAGCCGCCCTGGGCGGCGGCGATCACGAACGAGCCGGTCTCGATGGCCCGGGCCCGCAGCAGCACGTCCCAATGCGCCTCGCCCGTGGGCCGGGTGAAGGCGGCCGGAGCGGTGATCACCGTCGCGCCGCCCAGGGCCAGGGCCCGGTGCAGCGCCGGAAACCGCATGTCGTAACAGATGGTCAGGCCGATCTTGGCGAGCGGCGTGTCCACGACCACCGCCCGCTCGCCCGGCGTATAGGCCTCCGACTCCCGGGCTGTTTCGCCGGTCGGGAGGTCGACATCGAACATGTGCAGCTTGTCGTAGGTCGCGACGATCGCGCCGGTCGGGTCGATGACGGCCTGGCGGTTGGCTGCCTTTCCATCCTCGCGCCGGACCAGGGCCGAACCGACGTCGATCCAGGTCCCGGTCTCGGCCGCGATCTCGCGCAGGCCGTTGACCACCGGATCGTCCTCCAGCGCCGTCAGGGTGGGCAGCAGCTTGGCCCGGTCCTTCTGCAGGACGTTCGTGCACTCGGGCGTCAGGACGAACTGGGCGCCCTGAGCGATCGCCTCGCGCACCAGCGGCGCGACGTGCTCAAGCGCCGCCGCGTGCGTGGCCGGGGTGCGCGTCTGGACCAGGCCGACGCGAAGCATGCCGCCCTGCTTCGTCATGCCGCGAGCAGCGCGTCCAGCTTGCCCTGGTCTTCCAGGGCCATCATGTCGTCGCAGCCGCCGATGTGCTGGTCGCCGACGAAGATCTGCGGAAAGGTGTTGCGGCCAGAGCGCTGCATCATCTCCTGGCGCAGGGCCGGATCCATGCCCGCCTCGATCTCGGTGAAGTCGGCGCCCTTCTCGCTCAGCAGCGCCAGGGCGCGCGAGCAGTAGGGGCAGAAGGGGCGGGTGTAGATGGTGACTTTGGCCATGCTCTTAACTCGTAGGTGTTCCGACGCCCTCATATAGGACGCGCTTGGCCTTCTGTAACGCGGGCGACGACGGATAGGCTCACGCTTTGCGCGCCCGCCGCCAGCAAGGCCCGCGCGCAGCCTTCGGCGGTGGCGCCGGTGGTCAGGACGTCGTCGACCAGGACGATGGTTTTGCCCGCGACGAGGCTGCGCTTGCCGGGCGAGACGACGAAGGCGGCGGCGACGTTGCGGCGGCGGCCCGAGGCGGACTTGCCACCCTGGCTGGCGGTGTCTCTCTTCCGAACCAGGGTGTCGGGCAGGTAGGCCAGTCCGGCCATCCTCGCCAGGGGCCGGGCGATCTCGGCCGCCTGGTTGTAGCGGCGGCGCAGAAGCCGGCTGCGGTGGATCGGCACGGGGACGACGGCGTCGGCTTCGGCTAACAACTCGGCTGAGGCCCGCGATAGCCAGCGGGCGAACAGGCCCGACAGGTCCGTGCGGTCGGCGTGCTTCAGCTTCAGGATCAGCTCGCGCGAGTGCTCGTCATAGACGCAGGCCGCCCGCGCCCGCTGGAACGCGCGGGGCTTGGCCTGGCAGGCCGGACAGCGGGTCTCGGCCGCGTAGGCCTGCGCCAGGCCGCAGCCGTCGCAGACCGGATCGTCCAGGAAGGTCACCTTGGCAAAGGCGCTCGCCGAAAGCCCGCCGGTCAGCGCCGCCTCGCCGTCCAGGCTGGCGGGCGGCAGCAGCAGGTCCAGCACCCCGCGTCCGAACGCGCGCAAAAAAGGCGAAACCCTTGATGGGGCCGCTTTCAATGTCGGGGCGAAATCGCCATGTTCCGCCCCCATGACCGCCTCGCCCCTCCTGTTCGACCGCGCCCTGCACCGGGCCCGCCTGGACCGCGCCGCGCCCGACTACGCGGCCGCCGACTTCCTGAAGGAACGGGCGGCCGGCGACGTGGTCATGCGGCTGGAGACGATCCTGCGACGCTTTCCGGTCGCCGTCGACCTCGGCGCAAGAAACGGCCATTTTTTCAAGGCCTTGGAGGCCAGCGACGCCCGCGCCAACATCGACACCCTGATCGAGGCCGACCTGTCCGGGCGGATGCTCGGCGGCCGGAATACGCTGCGTGTCGTCGCCGACGAGGAGCGCCTGCCGTTCGGCGACGCGACCCTGGACCTGATCGTCTCGACCCTGTCGCTACACTGGACCAACGACCTGGTCGGCGCCCTGATCCAGATCCGCCGCGCGCTCCGCCCCGACGGCCTGTTCGTCGGCGCGATCTTCGGCGGGGCGACCCTGACCGAGCTGCGCCAGTGCCTGCTGGCCGCCGAGGCCGAGCTGACCGACGGCGCGGCCATGCGCGTCTCGCCGTTCGCCGACGCCATCGACGCCGCGGGCCTTTTGCAGCGGGCGGGTTTCGCACTGCCCGTCGCCGACGTCGACCGGGTCAAGGTCCGCTACGCCCACCCGATCAAGCTGCTGCAGGACCTGCGGGCCATGGGCGAGACCAGCGTGCTGCTGGACCGCTCGCGCAAGCCGCTGTCTCGCAAGGTGCTGTTCCGGGCCATGGAGCTCTATGTCGAGCGCTTCGCCGAGGCCGACGGCAAGGTGCCGGCGACCTTCGAGATCGTCTCGGTCACCGGCTGGGCCCCGCACGAGAGCCAGCAGAAACCGCTGCGACCGGGCTCGGCGAAGATGCGCCTGGCCGATGCGCTGGGTGTCAAGGAACAGCCGGCGGGGGATAAGGCGGGCTAGCCTCCCCTCTCCCCCTGCGGGAGAGGGTGGCCCGAAGGGCCGGGTGAGGGGTCGCGCGAACTTCTCCGGAGCGGCCTATCAACCCCTCATCCGTCGCTGCGCGACACCTTCTCCCGCAAGGGGAGAAGGAAGCTCACAACACATCCCGCAGCCACGCCACCAGCGGCTCATCCGCCGGCGGCATCGGGTAGTCGGCAAGCTTGTCCGGCTTCACCCAGGCCAGGCCGGCGTGCTCCTTGCGGGTCACCTGCCCTTCCCAGCGGCGCAGCAGGTAGAGCGGCATCAAGAGGTGGAAGGTCTCGTAGGTGTGCGAGGCGAAGACGAACGGCGCCAGGCACGCCTGGGCGACTTTGATCCCCAGCTCCTCGTCGAGCTCGCGGATCAGGCACTGCTCCGGCGTCTCGCCGGCCTCGACCTTGCCGCCCGGAAACTCCCAGAGACCAGCCAGTTGCTTGCCCTCGGGGCGCTGGCAGATCAGCACCCGCCCGTCGACATCGATCAGGGCGGCGGCGGCGACGAGGACGATCGGCTTGCTCATGGCGGCGGTGTCGCGCGGGGAAGCCCCGTTGTCTAGATGCTCCCCCGCGATGCGGGGGAGCTGTCGCGGAGCGACTGAGGGGGCAAGCGCCGTAGAGGCCGAGCTCGCCCCCTCCGGCCCTCTGGGCCACCTCCCCCGCGTCGCGGGGGAGGAACTGGCCGAAATTCCCAAAACTTGACTTTCCCGCTGGGATAACGGATACGGGCCCTGCGCCACTCCGGCGCTATTGGCGCTCCAGCCGCGTGAGGGTCCGTTTTCGGGCCAGCCTGTCGAGCGCCTTGAGAGCTTTTCTCACCCGATCGCCCGTGCACGCGGGGCGCTCCCCCGAACGATAGCCGAGAGGTTAGCCGTGCGAGGACGCATGGGCTGCGTCGGCGCACGAAAGAACCAACACACGTGACTCAATTTTCCGACCTTGGCCTGGCCAAGCCGCTGCTGAAGGCCCTCGCCGAAAAGGGCTACAAGGAGCCGACGCCGATCCAGGCCCAGGCCATCCCGGTGGTGCTGCAAGGCAAGGACCTGCTGGGCATCGCCCAGACCGGCACCGGCAAGACCGCCGCCTTCGCCCTGCCGATCCTTCAGCGCCTGGCCGAGGACCGTAAGCCGGCCCCGCGCCGCGGCTTCCGCTGCCTCGTCTTGTCGCCGACCCGCGAGTTGGCGACCCAGATCGCCGAGAACTTCAAGGCCTACGCCGTCCACATGGGCCTGTCGGTCCACACCATCTATGGCGGCGTCAAGTACGGCCCGCAGATGAAGGCCCTGGCCGGCGGCATCGACGTCCTGGTCGCCACCCCCGGCCGCCTGATGGACCACATGGCCGAGAAGTCGGCAATCGTCTCGGGCACCGAGATCTTCGTGCTCGACGAAGCCGACCAGATGCTGGACCTCGGCTTCGTGGTGCCGATCCGCAAGATCGCCGCCCAGCTGACCAAGAACCGCCAGAACCTGTTCTTCTCGGCCACCATGCCCAGCGAGATCGGCAAGCTGGCCGGCGAGCTCTTGAAGGATCCGGTGCAGGTCTCGGTCGCGCCGCAGGCCACCACGGTCGAGCGCATCGACCAGCGCGTCCTGTTCATCGAGGCCCAGCGCAAGCGTCCGCTGCTGGCCGAGCTGTTCGCCGATAGCAGCTTCTCGCGCACCATCGTCTTCACCCGCACCAAGCGCGGCGCCGACCGGGTGGCCAAGTACCTGAACGCCGCCGGCGTCGAGGCCGCCTCGATCCACGGCGACAAGACCCAGGGCCAGCGCGAGCGCGCCCTGTCGGCCTTCAAGGCCGGTGAGATGCGGGCCCTTGTGGCCACCGACATCGCCGCGCGCGGCATCGACGTCAACGACGTCAGCCACGTGATCAACTACGAGCTGCCCAACGTTCCGGAAGCCTATGTCCACCGGATCGGCCGCACCGCGCGCAAGGGCAAGGACGGCATCGCCATCAGCTTCTGCTCGGACGACGAGCGCAGCCTGCTGAAGGATATCCAGAAGGCCACGCGCCAGACGATCCCGTCCTTCGATCGCCGTAACGACAAGCAACTGGCGGCGGCCGCGGCCGTGGCCGACAAGCTGGTCCCCGCCGATCGTCACGTGGACCCGCGCCGCGCCGACCCGCGCAACGACGTGCCGTCCGAGCTGCGCCGCAAGCGCAACCGCAACGGCAATCGTAACGGCGGCGGCGGCGGCCAGAAGGGTCCTCAGGCTCAGGGCCAGGGGCGCGGTCAGAGCCAGGGCAAGCCTCAAGGCCAGAAGGCCGCCGGCGGCGGCAACAGCTTCCGCGGCCCCAAGCGCGCCCCGGCTCCGGCCGAGAAGCGCTGGTCGCCGATCGACTAAATCCTCCATAGGAGGGCCTGCGACCTTTTGTTGCAGGCCCCTCTTTCAGCAACCGCTATAGGGTTTGCCCCTCGCTTAGGGCCGGTTGACGAGCCGGATTGGGGGGCCAACGGAATGGGCGGGAGCGAGCCCGACGCCGCGCCTGGACTGACCATGCTCGCCCGCGGCGAGATGGCCGACCGCGTGCGCGCGTTCGACTGGTCGGCCACGCCCTTGGGCGCGATTGAGACCTGGTCGCCCAGCCTTCGCTTCGCCGTCGACATGGTGTTGACCACCCAGCTGCCCATGGCCCTGCGCTGGGGCCCCGAGTTGGTGCTGATCTATAATGACGCCTATGCGCCGGCTTTGGGCGAGCGCCATCCGGACTATCTGGGCGTCCTGTTCAAGAACACCTCGGCCGACTTCCAGGCCTCGACCCGCGCGCTCTACGCCGACCTGCTCAGCGGCGCCAGCCGAGGCTTCGTGTTCGAGAAGCTGCCTTACAAGCTGGTGCGGACCGCCAATCCAGAGACCGCCTGGTTCACGGTCAGCTACAGCCCCGTCCCCGACGCGACCGCGCCGCACGGCGTGGGCGGCGTGCTGATCAGCGCCGTCGAGATCACCGAGACCGTCAAGGCCACGCAGGAGCTGCGCGGCGTCGAAGAGCGCTATGAACTGGCCCGCGAGGCCGCCGGCGTGGTCGGCGCCTGGGAATGGGACGTCAAGGCCAACAAGGTCTATGCCGACGCCCGCTACGCCGAACTGCACGGCGTCGTGCCCGAACTGGCCGCCGCCGGCCTGCCCGTCGAGGCCTTTACGCCCGCCATTCACCCGGACGACGCGGATCGGATCAGCGCCGTGGCGATGGCGTCGCTGCGCGCCGGCGACGACTTCTCCGAGGAATACCGGCTGATCCAGAAGGACGGCTCGATCCGCTGGATCTATACGCGCGGCCGAGCCTATCTGGCCGCCGACGGCAAACCCGCGCGCAACACCGGCGTCATCATCGACATCACCGAGCGCAAGCAGGTCGAGGCCGCCCTGGAGGCCGCCCGGGTCGACATCGACTTGGCCGCCCAGGCCGCCGGCATGGGCCGGTGGGACCATAATCCGTCGAAAGGCCTGCGGTACTGGGATCCCCGGGCTAGGGCCATCTTCGGCATCCCGCCGGATGCGCCGCCGTCGACCTCGCTGTTCGAGCGCGCGGTGCATCCCAGCGACCTGCCGGCCGTGCGCGCGGCGGTGGCGGCGGCTGTCGATCCGGACGGCTCGGGCCTGATGAACCTGGAGTACCGGATCGTCCGGCAGAACGGCGCCGTGCGCTGGGTCGAGGTGTTCGGCCGCGCCTTCTTCGAAGGCCGGGTGTGCGTGCGCTTCGTCGGGGTGGTGTCGGACGTCACCGAACGGCGCGAGGCGATCGACCGGCTGCTGCGCCAGGAGGAAACCCTGCGCCTGGCCGTGGACGCGGCGGATGTGGGCACCTGGGACCACAATCTGGAGACCGGCGAGGTGCGGCTCTCCGACCGCTGCTACGCCATGTTCGGCATGCCGCCCAGCGAGGCGGCGGACCTCACGGCCATGCTTCCGCTCACCCACCCCGCCGACGTCCAGCACGTGCGGGAGGCGCTGGAGCGCGCGCTGAACCCGGACCTGCGCGCCGACTACGCCGTCGAGTTCCGCGTGATCGGCCGCGACGACCATGTCGAACGCTGGCTCAGCGCCAAGGGCAAGGTCTTCTTCGGCGACAACGGCAAGCCTCTGCGGTTCGTCGGCGCCGCCGTCAACATCACCGACCGCAAGCGGGCCGAGCTGCACCTGCGTCTGCTGGTCAATGAGATGAACCACCGGGTGAAGAACAGCCTAGCCACGATCCAGGCGATCGCGGCCCAGACCTTCACCGACACCTACCCCCTGCCCCAGGCCAAGGAGGCGTTCGCCGACCGCCTGGTGGCCCTGGCCGAGGCGCACGATCTGCTGACCCGCGAGAACTGGGACGGCGCCGATCTGCACGCCGTGGCCGAGCGGCTGGCGGCCCTGCACGGCGGCGCGGACCGGTTCGAGCTGAGCGGTCCGGCCGTGCGCCTGTCGCCGAAGACGGCGCTCTCGCTGTCGATGGCGCTGCACGAGCTGGCCACCAACGCTCTGAAATACGGGGCGCTGCACGCGCCGTCCGGGCGCGTCCGGATCGCCTGGGAGGTGACGGACGGCCAGGGCGCCGAACGCCTGCGCCTGACCTGGACCGAGCGTGACGGACCGCCCGTGACGCCGCCCGCCCAGCGCGGCTTTGGCACGCGCCTGATCGAGCGCGGCCTGGCCGCGGAGCTGTCGGGCTCGGCTGCGATCGACTTCCGCCCCGAGGGCGTCGTCTGCCAGATCGAGGCCTTGCTGGAGGCTTAAAGCGCGCGGACTAGGACACCGCCGCCGCGCGCAGAGCCGCGGCGATCTGGTCCTCGGTGCGGCGCAGGGCCATCATCAGGGCGCCGGCGACGATCAGCGGCAGCGGCGCCCAGGCCAGCCAGCCGGCCACGGCCAGCGCCGTCGCCGCGCCCAGCAGCATGGTCACCGCCAGTTCGCCCAGCGCCGCCAAGAACGAGCTTCCCCGCCGACGGCGGAAGTCGGCGCGCTTGCCCGGCTTCTGGCGCCAGATCCCGATCATGCCCGCCGCCCAGGCCGTGAGGCCAGAGCCGACCGCGGTCCAGAAGCCGGCCATGGGCTGGAACCAGGCCATCACCCCGACCGGGACCACCAGCAGCAGACCGACCGGAATCAGGGCGGCCGCCAGCTTGGCGCGGTTCAGCACCGACACCGGCGTCGGCGACAGGGCCAGCAGGTCCGGCGTG
>JAYRLX010000538.1:0-2081 GCA_041905125.1 Caulobacter sp.
CGGGGGAGGATGAGAGTCCTTCCTCCCCCGTGCAACGGGGGAGGTGGATCGCTGCGGATACGCAGCGAGACGGAGGGGGCGCTGCCCTCTCCTCAGTTCCCGTCGATCATCCGGCCCAGGCCGCCCAGGATCGAGCCTTCGCCCTGGTTGCCGCCCTGGTGGTTGGCGGCCTGCAGCATGCGGCCGGCCAGGCGCGCGAACGGCAGCGACTGGATCCAGACCTTCCCCGGACCGCGCAGGCGGGCGAAGAACAGACCTTCGCCGCCGAACAGCACGCTCTTCACGCCGCCCGCCATGACGAGGTCGAAGTCAACGCCCGGCGTATAGGCGGCCAGGCACCCCGTATCGATGTGCAGTTCCTCGCCCGGCGCCAGTTCGCGCTCGACCAGCGCTCCGCCCATCTGGACGAACACCCAGCCGTCGCCCTCGAGGCGCTGCATGATGAAACCCTCGCCGCCGAACAGGCCGGTCATCACCCGGCGCTGGAAGTGCAGGCCAATCGACACGCCGCGCGCCGCCGCCAGGAAGCTGTCCTTCTGGCAGATCAGCGTCCCGCCCAGTTCGCCCAGGTTCAGCGGCAGGATCGAGCCCGGCGTCGGCGAGGCGAAGGCCACGCGCGCCTTGCCCGAACCGGTGTGGGTGAAGACGGTGGTGAACAGGCTCTCGCCGGTGACCAGGCGCTTGCCCGCGCCCAGTAGCTTGCCCATGAAGCCGCCGCCCTGGTCGGCCGAGCCGTCGCCGAAGACGGTGGTCATCTGCACGCTGGCGTCCTTCCAGACGAAGGCGCCGGCCTCGGCCACCGCGCTCTCGCCCGGATCGAGCTCGATCTCGACGAACTGCAGGTCGTCGCCCTTGATCTCGAAGTCGATGTCGTCGGCGACGCTGGCGCTGCGGGTGTGGCTCCAAGGGCTGGGGGGCATGAACGTCTCCTCGTGTTTGGTCCGCCGTTCTAGCCAGACCCTGGCCGCGGCGCCAATTACAGCTGGGTCAGGTTGACGAGCTCTTCAAGGAACGCAGCGCGCGCTCGTGGGCGTAGGCGGCGATATCCATCAGGGCGACGTCCAGGGCCGTGCGGACCGCGTCTAGCCCCTCCTGCCCCGCTTCGCAGCGCTCGCAGACCTCGCCCAGGGCGAAGGCCCCCACGCCGCGCGCCGCGCCCTTCACCGTGTGGACCGCGTCCTTCCATCCAGGATGGACGGGATCGAGCATCGGCGTCCACAGCGCGGCCTGCTCGCGGAACAGCGCCAGCACCTCGTCGATCACCGTGGAATCCCCCGCGGCGAACCCTTCCAGGTAAGCGAAATCCACGGCTCCAATAATATCTCGTCTCGCCATGAAAAAAGCTCTTGCGCTCCCAAAATCATTGCGTATGTTCCGCGCCTCGCCGCCGGGGCTCGCAAGTGCTTCGGATCGTCGAATGGGTGTATAGCTCAGTTGGTAGAGCAGCTGACTCTTAATCAGCGGGTCCAAGGTTCGAATCCTTGTACACCCACCATTCCTTCTAAAATCAGTATGTTAGATGGGGCCGCGCAAGCGGCCGCGAGCCGCCGCGCCGGCGCTCGACGCTGACCGGATGGCGGGCTGAATGGAGCCCGCGTAGGGCTGCAAGGCGACCTTGCGGCCGCCCTCTTCGGCGGGGAATTGGCGGCGCCCGTGCGACCCGCGCCTGGCCCGGCTGAGGCGGCTAACCGATCTCGACGTCGGCGTCCGCGAAGATCAGATCGGTCCCCGCCTTGGCCTGAAGGCCGTTGATCAGCACCAGCATGATCTCGCATCCGGAGCCGGCGTTGGACGTCACGCAGCGGGCCTTGTAGCGGGCGAAATCCTCGGGGATCCAGGTCGAGATGTGCGCCTCGGCGTGGTGCCCCTCCCACGCGCCCTGAACGTAGTCGATGGGGATCAGCAGCAGCAGGTACTTGGTGCGGTAGTAGAGGTAGTCGATCAGGTCGACGCCGCGTGACTTGCGGAAGTGCTCCAGCACATCGCCAAGGATCACGAGGTCCCACGACGCGTCCGGCCCGACATCCGGCAGGGTCGTCGCGTCGCCCAGCTGGATGACGTCGTAGATCTCGCGCATGACA
>JAYRLX010000539.1:0-2074 GCA_041905125.1 Caulobacter sp.
TGGAGGCGGGCTATCCCGCCGTGCGGGTGACCGAGGCCGTCGAGAACTACGACCGCCAGCACCAGGACCTGCGCACCGAGAAGGGCAAGGTCTATGGCGACACGATCGAGGGCGTGGACTTCACCTATCTGGCCCAGGTGACGCGGCTGAACGTGGTGGCGATGGCCAGCCTGGCCTCGGCTCCGACGCCGCCGTCGGGCGTCAAGATCGAGGGCGCGGTCAGCCCCGACACCAAGGTCTCCTGGGCTGCGACGCCCGGGGCGGCCGGCCACCGGGTGTGGTGGCGCGTGACCACCGACCCGACCTGGCGCCTGAGCCGCTGGGTTCCGGGTCCGGCCGCGACCGCGACCCTGAAGGACGTGGTGATCGACGACTACTTCTTTGGCGTCTCGTCGGTCAGCGCCGACGGCTGGGAAAGCCCGATCGTGTTCCCCGGTCCGGCGGGCAGCTTCGAGAGCCCGCCGCCGGTCCCAAAACAACCCTAGGCGATCAGGTCAGGATCGTTCCGCTTCAGCCAGGCCGCCGCGTAGGAGCACAGCGGAGTGATCCGCATGCCCTCGGCGCGTGCCGTCTCGGCGACCTTGGTCATCAGGCGGCCCGCCGCGCCCGTGCCGCGCAGGGCGGGATCGGCCTCGACATGCGGAATGACCAGCCGATGGCCCGAACGCTGATAGTCGGCCACGGCCAGCAGGCCATCGACCTCGAGTTCGTAGCGGCTGAGTTCGGGGTTGTGGCGGAAGGTGTCGGTCATGAGGCTTCCAACGCTTGATCCTCCCCCGCGTTGCGGCGGAGGAGTCATATGGCCCTAGACCAGCTCCACCGCCATCGCCGTGGCCTCGCCGCCGCCGATGCACAGGGACGCCAGCCCCTTCTTGCCGCCCCGCGCCTGCAGGGCCGCGATCAGGGTGCAGAGGATGCGCGCGCCGGACGCGCCGATCGGGTGGCCCAGGGCGCAGGCGCCGCCGTTGACGTTCAGCTTGTCCTCCGGGATGCCGAGCTCCTGCTGGGCGATCATGGCCACGACCGCGAAGGCCTCGTTGACCTCGAACAGGTCGACGTCCTCGACGCTCCAGCCGGCTTTCTTCAGCGCCTTCTTCATGGCCGGCACCGGCGCGGTGGTGAAGAGGCCCGGCTCATGGGCGTGGGCGGCGTGGCCGGCGACGCGGGCGACGATCGGCAGCCCCAGGGCCTTGGCGACGCTCTCGCGGGTCATGACCAGGGCGGCCGCGCCGTCGCTGATCGACGAGCTGTTGGCCGCGGTGATGCCGCCGTCGCGGGCGAAGGCCGGGCGCAGGGTCGGGATCTTGGCCGGGTCGGCCTTCAGCGGCTGCTCGTCGGTGTCGACGACCTCGGATCCCTTGCGGGTCTGGACGGTCACCGGCGTGATCTCGCCCTTGAAGGCGCCGGTCTCGATCGCGGTCTTGGCCTTGGCCAGGCCCTTGGTCGCGTAGGCGTCCATCGCCTCGCGGGTGAACTGGTACTGGGCGGCCGTGTCCTCGGCGAAGGCGCCCATCAGCTTGCCGGGCGTGTAGGCGTCCTCCAGGCCGTCCAGGTACATGGAGTCCCAGATCTGGTCGTGACCGATGCGGGCGCCGCCGCGGTGCTTGGCCATCAGGTAAGGCGCGCCGGTCATGCTCTCCATGCCGCCGGCCACCACGAGGTCGACCGAGCCGGCCGCCAGGGCGTCGTGGGCCATGATCGCGGCCTGCATGCCGCTGCCGCACATCTTGTTGACCGTGGTCGCCTCGACCGAGAGGGGCAGGCCCGCGCCCAAGGCCGCCTGTCGGGCAGGCGCTTGGCCCAGGCCAGCCGGCAGCACGCAGCCCATGATGATCTGCTCGACCTTGTCGCCAGCCACCCCAGCGCGCTCGATCGCGGCCTTCACCGCCGTCGCGCCCAGTTCGGTGGCCTTCACGCCGCCCAGCGCGCCCTGGAAGCCGCCCATCGGCGTACGGGCGTAGGAGACGATGACGACGGGATCGGCGGCGGACATGATTTTCTCCCTGGAAGGCTTTTGAGGTGGGATAGGCCCTCATCAGCTCATCGCGCGCAAGGGGCTTGCGAGATCGTGATG
>JAYRLX010000540.1:0-2071 GCA_041905125.1 Caulobacter sp.
CGGATCGGCGGCGCGTCGGCGGGCGGCCGAGGCGCGCGCTTCGGCCGGAACGCTCGCCAGCGCGCGGCGCCAGGCGGTCTCCCCCTTCCAGTTGGCGCGGAACGAGGCCAGGCCCACGGCCTCGGTCTCGGCCTGCCGGCGATAGAGATCGACCGAGATCCCGCCCAGCTGCTTGACGCCCAGCCAGCCGTTCACCGCCCCGGGACCGCCAATCCGCTTGGTCAGCAGGTCCAGCGCGGTGTTGTCGCCAGCGCGGGCCAAGGCTTCCAGCTCACGCACGGCATAGGCCGCGCGGCCGGGCCAAGCGTCGGCGATCGCGCTCGGCGGCGGCGACAGATCGACGTCGCGCACCTGAATCGTCTCGTTCGGGTCCAGGCGGCCCACTGCGCGCTCGGCCATCACGGCGGCCAGGATCGGAATGCGCGCCGCCGCGCCCAGCGCGAAAGGGTGATCGCCGTTGAAGGCCCAGATCTGGCGCGTGCCCAGGTCCTGGGCGGCCACGCCGAGGAGGGCGGGGGCGGCCCGCGTCGCGACAGGCTCCATGGCCTTCTGCAGGCCCTTTGGATCCATGGCCGGCTCTTCCTGGCCCAGCATCGGTTTCTCGCGGCAGGCGGCGACGATGGGCAGGGCGGCGAGGGCGGTCAGGAAGGCGCGGCGCGTCATCCCGCCTAAACGCGGCCGTGGCGGTTCGGTGCCTGCCCTCTTGCATCCGGCGCGCTGTCGGCGGCAAAGGGTGCGGATGACCGACGAAAACCCGTCCGCCCCGGCGCGACCCGCGCCGCCCTGCGTGATCCTCAACGAACCCCAGCTGGCCGAGAACATCGGTTCGGTCGCGCGGGTGATGGCCAATTTCGGCCTCTACGACTTGCGTCTGGTGCGGCCGCGCGACGGCTGGCCGCAAGAGCGCGCCTGGGCCAGCGCCTCGGGCGCCAGCTGGCCGCTGGACGACGCCAAGGTGTTCGACACGCTGGAGGCGGCGATCGCCGACCTGAAGCTGGTCTACGCCACCACGGCGCGTCCGCGTGAAACGCGCCTGCCGGTCTACACGCCGCGCGAAAGCGCCGCTCATCTGGCCGAAGAAGTCGCCCATGGCCGCCAGGTCGGCCTGCTGTTCGGCGGCGAGCGCGCCGGGCTTGAGACCCACGACATCGCCCTGTGCCAGGCCATCGTCTCGATCCCGATCGACGAGCGCTTCCGGTCGCTGAACCTGGCCCAGGCCGTGTCGATCAACGCCTACGAATGGAAGATGACCCAGGACGACCGGCCCTGGAAGAAGTTCGAGCTGAACGTCGAGGAACCCGCCGATCAGGCCGCCATGCTGGGCCTCTACGAGCATCTCGAGGACGAGCTGGAAAAGGCCGGCTTCTACCATCCGCCCGAGAAGAAGCCGTCGATGGTTCGCAACCTGCGCGTCCCCCTGGCCCGCGCCCGCCTGACCGACCAGGAGGTCCGCACCTTCCGGGGCGTAATCACGGCGCTCAGCAAGGGACGGGGCCGCGTGTTGGCGAAACTGGCGGAGAAGGCGGCCAAGAAGCCCGCGTCTTAAGGCGCATGCCCTTAAGGACGGGATGAGGCGGCGGATTTGACCTGGATCATCCGCCGCCGGATCGGCGAGGCGCAAGCTGGCTTCACTGGTTAGCTAGGAGCCTGTCCATGAACCCTGACGCCATCACCCTCGTTGTCGTGGCCGACGGCCGTCGCGCCCGCCTTCTGGAACAGCCGCGTATCGACGGTCCGCTGCATGACCGTCCCGAATGGCTGGCCGATGTGAAGGAACATCACGACCACGCCGCGCCCAGCCACATCACCCACTCGGGCGATGCTCGGGACCGCGCCGAAAAGGCGTTCCTGACCGACCTGGCCAAGCGGCTGGAAGGCCTCTCCGCCAAGCACCACTTCGATCAGATCATCCTGGTCGCGCCGCCGCGCGCGCTGGGCCATCTGCGCGAGGCGCTGTCGCCAGGCTTGGCCAAGAAGGTCGTTGGCTCGGATCCGCACGAGCGGGTCGACGCCACCATCATTACGCTGGAAGCCGCGGTGCACGCCGCGCGCTACGCCAACGCCGCCTGAT
>JAYRLX010000089.1:0-11535 GCA_041905125.1 Caulobacter sp.
ACGCCGGCAGCGACCGAGCAGCCCCCGGAGGAAGATCGCGCGCCACTGGACCGCGCGACGTTCCTTCGCGTCATCGTCGAATGCTTGACGGCCGACCACGACTGGCCGCACGCCGCCGCGACCAAGGCGGCAGAGGATGCCTTGGCCGACGAGCTGGAGACGACCGGAAAGGCGTTCGGCGATCCGGGTCGCTATTGGGACGCCAAGGTCGCGATGAGCCTCGCGGACGATTGGGCGGCGCAGTATGACCCGCCACAGCTCGCTCCAGCTCCGGCTTCGCCGCCTCGCGACAGCTTCGCCGAGCAGATCCGCCAGGTGAACGCCGAGGCCGCCGCCGAAAGTGCGCCGCCCGCACCGACGCAAGAGCAGGCGCTAATGCGGCAGCTCGTGGAAACGAAGAAAGAGCCGGGCCCAGAAGACGACGAAGCGGAAGGCCCCGGACTCACGAACGCGGAATGGATCGCGCTCGCCGAGCTGGCCCACAAGATCAACAAGGCGGGTATCGACCTTTACGGCGGCACGCTGATCTGTGCGGAGGTCGGCAACTATCAGTCAGGCCCCGCCGCGAGCGTGGCCCAAGCGCTGATCCACAAGCGCATGGCGGGCTTCAGGGCCTCGCTCGATGGCGCGACCTTCTACGCATACCTGACGCCGGCCGCCCGCGAGCTGTTCGACGAAGAGGTGACCGACGGCTACCTCGACGACGTCCACTACCAGAGCCTGCCCGCGAACAACGTCGCCGAGCTGGAGGCGTCGGGATCTCGCTACGTTACGCCGTGGCTCTACGTCGAGGCCAAGCCGGAGCCGGCCGCCGAGGCCGGCGAGGCGGCGGCGCCCACCTACGAAGAGGCTTCGGCCGACTACGAGCTGGTGAACCCTACACCGCCGCCTCAGCAACCGGATCCGACCACCCAGCGCCCGAACGCTGAAGCCAAGCGCGATTTCGACGCGAAGTTTCAAGCGCAGCAATGGACGACGTTCCTGCAAACGATCGACCTCCAAGGTCGCGAAGGCTGGATCAGCTCGACCACTCACGGCGACGCGGTCGTGCTCGCAGAGCTGCTCTGGAGCCAAGGTACGTTCCGCCAGATCTCCCTCGGCGACCTGTACGGCTACATTCGCTGCTGGAGCGCGGAATGACCGGCCCCGCCGTCAACCTGGGCGACGTCATCGCCTACCACGTCGGCAAGGCCGAGGCCTACACGGCCCGCGCCACGACCTGGGCGCGCTACGCCGAGCAGCTCAAGACATCGGAGGGACGCCCGAACGCCGTTCGTCGCGCCACGCTCGACGGCTGCGCCCAGCAGGCGGCCGACATCGCGGCGCGTCATGCGGCCATGGCCGATTTGCTCGAAGCGCTGGCACCCAAGCCGCCCCGGCGCTGGCCTCGCCTGATCGGATGGACCCTGGCCGCCGCCGCATCGCTGGCCTTGTGGCAGGCGATCGTCAACGCAGGCCGCAGCCTTTCGGAGCGTGGCTCGTGAGCTGGGCGCTGCGCACCCCCGACCCCGCCGCGATGCGCGCCTCGGTCCTCGACCGACCCATCACGGCCGATCCGTTCCGGCCGCCCGCGCCGAACTTCCTCAGCCCGGCCGTCAAGGCCGCCATCGCCAACCATTGGAGAGCCCGCATGCCTGCCGACGTGCGCTTCGCCCTCGTGCGCAAGCCGACCGATCCCGACTGCAAACCCTTCACCTTCGCCACGCTCGCCGAGCTGGCCGCGTTCATCCAGCGCGAGCGCGGCGACGCCGGCCTACAGGCCTTTGATGCGCCGATCTTCGTCTTTGGAGAGGACACGCCGCGCCAAGGTGTGTCGATCTTCCTGACCTACGAGGGCGAACGCTGCGGCTATCTGGGCTGGGCGTACCTCGATGGACGCGGCGTCGCGCCGCTGAAGGCCGCCCTGGAGACCGCGCGGCCCGACGTCCCCACCATCGGCCAGCGGGCGGCCTGACCATGGCCCACGTCATGCACGATCTGGAGACGATGGGGAACGAGCCCGGCCGCGTGCTGGCCTCGATCGGCGCGGTCGTCTTCGCTCCCGACAGCGATCACCTCGGCGAACGGTTCTCGATGAACATCGACGAGGCGAGCTGCATCGCCGCCGGCCTGACCCTCGATCCCAAGACAGTCGAATGGTGGCAAGATCCCGAGCGCGCCGAAGCCTACGCCGCGCTGAAGGTCGATCCGCGACCGCTGGGCGAAGTGCTCGACGCGTTCGACGACTACTGGACGCGGGTCGAGGGTCATCGGATCTGGGGGCAGGGCGCGGACTATGACGCCGTCCTGCTTTCAGCCGCCTACCGCGCTCTCGGCCGTAAGCCGCCGTGGAAGTACAACGCCGGCCGCGACACCCGCACCGTCTACGAGATGGGCGACGTCGTCATCACCAAGCACCTCGGGACGCATCACGTCGCCATCGACGACGCCATCACCCAGGCCGGTGACGTCCAGCAGGCCTATCGCGCCCTCTGGCTCGACCGGCTCGGCGAACGGACGCGGATGGAGGCGAACCTCGACACGATCGCCGAGACCGTGCGCCGCATCGTCGAGCTGGCCGAGGGCATGAACGACGAGCTGATCGAGGCCGCGCGAGATCTCGACGCGATCCTGCCGAACGCGAAGCGGGTGTGGCCATGAGACACTTCACCGTCACCCTCACTCAGCCGCAGGTCTTCCTTCTGGAATGGCTCGGGAAGGAAGAGTGGTCAGCCTACGGCGAATGCCGCAGCCGGGATCTTGACGTCCTGCTCGCGCTCGGCCTCGCCACCCTCGCGCAAGAACCGCCGACGGATCGGACCGGCGTCGGCCTCACGGGGTCGGCGCGCGCCTTACTCTGGGGCAATCCGGAACCGCCCTTCGGCGCCATGACCGACGCGGTGCGAGACGTGCTCGACGAGAAGCGCCGGCACGTGATCGTGGAGGGCTGGACCCCGGAGCACGACGACGAACACAAGGCCGGCGAGCTGAGCGCGGCGGGCGCTTGCTACGCCATGTACGCGACCGAGCGCCAGCTCGGCGAGCCGCCGCCATGCGACTGCCCGCCACCCCGCTGGCCGTGGGATCGCGGCTGGTGGAAGCCGAACGGCGTTCGTCGCTCGCTGGTGAAGGCCTGCTCCCTGCTGCTCGCCGAGATCGAGAAGATCGACCGCTTCACGGACGAGCAGGACCGCGCCGCACCCGCCGCCCAGCGCCCCCAGCTCCGCCTCGTCGAGCCAACGAGCGAGGGCGGACCCCGATGAAAGCTTTCCTCCAATCCGGCCTCGGCATCTGGGCGATCATCATCGTCTGCGCCTTCAGCGCCGGCCTCTTGGGAACCGCTGTCGCCAAGCGCGACCAACTCCCCTGTTTCGAGGACACCCGCCCATGAGGCTTCGCCCCACCAGCGACAACCACGACGCTCTGTATCAGGAGCTGATCGCCGTCATCCGCAAGCATGACCTGCCGGCGGTCGAGATCCTGGCCGTGACCTCCAACATGGTCGGCAAGGTGCTCGCCATGCAGGACCAGACCAAGGGCGACGCCAACTTCTACATGAAGGTCGTCGGCGCGAACCTCGAAGAGGGCAACCGCCAGGCGCTGGCCGAGGTCATGAACCCGGTAGGGAGGGCGTGATGGAGGTCCGCAGCGGAGATCCGCGCCTTCCCGCGCTCGCCAACCAGATCGCCATGACGATCGAGGCCGCTTGCGAGCGGCTCGGCCTCGATGTCGACGAGGCGCTCTGCATCGTGGTCGCGGTCGCGGCCGACTACGGCCGCAGCGAGTACGGCAACGACTTTCTTCCGAAGCTGGCGGAGGTCGTCGCCACGCGCGCCGACATGCCGATGCCGGAGCGGGTGAACTGATGTCCGACCTCATCGATCCAAAGACCCTCGACGACATGCACCACGCCCTCGGTCGCCCCGTGGGGCCGCACGTCGTGCCGTATCGCAACTACTACGCCACCACCACGGGCGGGCCTGACGCCCTGCGCTTTGAGGCGTCAGGCCTCTGGAGCAAGGGGCAGGGCGTCCCCGGCGGATTGACCTACTACCACGTCAACACTGAGGGCGAGCGCCACGTCTGGGCATGGCTCGCCGAGCGCAATCGGGAAGCTGGTCTCCGCGCCTACGTCGTCTCCGGCGGCGGCCTCATGTCGTCCAAGACCGTGATGGCCAAGAGCCGCAGTGCAGCCAAGTACGCCGTGTGGCTGGAGTTCTCCGATGTCGTCGACTTCAGCTATGGCGAATGGCTGTCGCGCGGCCCACGGGTGAGGCTCGCCCATGGCTGACCGCGAAGCCCTGTTC
The DNA here is from genome assembly GCA_041905125.1 of Caulobacter sp. Lineage (GTDB taxonomy): Bacteria > Pseudomonadota > Alphaproteobacteria > Caulobacterales > Caulobacteraceae > Caulobacter. The sequence goes on from JAYRLX010000089.1 coordinate 4,287, forward strand.
GCCCGCCTGCGCGCCCTCGCGGCCAAGACCGTCGAGAACGGCTGCACCGAGGCCGAGGCCCTCGTCGCCGCCGCCAAACTCGCCGAGCTGCTGGAGCGCCACAACGTCACCATGGACGAGGCCGAGCTGCGCGCGAACCCGTTCACCCAGCACGAGGAGCGCCACGGCGACGACGTCGGCGCGCGCCTTTGGAAGGTCGCGCGCGGCGTGTCGATCTTGACCGACACCCGCTGGTGGACCTCTGGCCCCGGCGTTCACCCCGTCGAAATCGGGTTCTTCGGTTTCGACCACGAGGTCGCCGTCGCCCGCTATCTGCTGGAGATCTGCGCCGGAGCGATGCGCCGCGCCGAGCTTTCGCTGCAATACCAGTACGCCTTGCTGCGCCCGGTCTCGCGCCGTCGCCGCATCCTGCCGTACCTCGACGGCATGGCCGACAGGCTGGGCGAGCGCATCGCGGCCATGAAGCCAAGCGCGCCAGCAGGGACCGGGCTGATCGTCCTGCGCGGCGCCCTGGTCGACGCGGCGGCGGCCGAGATCGGGCTGAAGATCACAAGCCGCAAGGTGCTGGGCAGCCGCGACACCGAAGACACCTACCGTCAGGGCCGCCGCGCGGCCGAGGGCGTCGCTCTTAACCGAGGCGTCGCCGGCACGACCGCGCGCGCCGCCATTGGAGGCCGGTCATGAACCAAGCGCACGAGCTAAAGACCCACCCCGAACCATTCGCCGCGATCCAGTCGGGCAGGAAGACCTTCGAGCTGCGTTGGGACGATCGAGACTTTCAGGTCGGCGACGTGCTGGTCTTGAGAGAGTGGGATCAGGAGATGGGCTACACTGGCGACGTCCTAGCGCGCCGCGTGTCCTACCTGCTGCTCGGCGAGGCGTGGGGGCTGCCGCCCGGCTTCGTCATCATGTCGCTCGAAGCCCCAGCGCCCCGCCGAAGCATGTCGGGCGCCGACAAGAGCCTGCGAGAGCTGCAAGCGAGCCTTCCGTGGACCGCGCACTATCACCGGGATTTCCGCGCCACGCCGATGACGCACAAGGATTTCGGCCACGCGTTGCTTCACGTCCACAAGGCGGGCGGGAAGCTGGCCGCGATCCTCGATGAGGCCGAACACGCCGGCTTCGATTGGGCGTCAGCCGAGAAGCGCGCCGACGTGTCGAAGTACGTCGCGGATCTGGTCATCTGCGCGCTGCGCATGGCGACCACTTGCCCAGATGGCCAGCTCGACCTTCAGCGCATCGTCGAGGACCGGTTGACCGCGAAGAACAACCAGCTCGCCGAGGTCGCGCCGGCCCTGGCCGCCGCCGAGCGAATGGCGTGATCGATGGCGACAGTCGAAGACATCCATCTGCTGGCTCACGACATCTCGCTGCTCCATGCCCGCGAGATCGCTCAGATTAAACGCGCCTATACCCCCCAACGCGGCAGGTACACGGCAGAGCGGCGGCGAGCAGCCGTTGCTAGCGCCTTCGATCCGCACGCGGCGACCGAACTGGCCGAGCTAATCGAGCGACGCCTATTCCCGCACGGCCTAGCGACATGACCCGCGAGCTGATCATAGGCCGCGACGTGCCGTGGAACGCCTCTTGGTCGGGCGAGGATCGCTACACGATCCAGCTCTGCCGCTGGACCGGGCGGCCGTACACGAACGGCGGCCAGCGCCCGGCCGTGCGCCAGCCGAACCGTCCCGGGGAAGGTCGCCCGCTGTTCGCGCACCCGCACATGGTTCGCCAGCGCAAGTCGGTGGCGCTGATGCTCTGCACCGTCTGCGGCGAGCCGACGCCCGAGGGCGACCGGTGGATGTTCTCGATGGGCCAGCGCCAGGTCATCCAGGGCGTCGAGGCATGGCTCACGACGGAAAGCCCCGTTCACTGCCGCTGCGCCGATCTGGCCGCCGAGGCCTGCCCGGTGCTGCGCCGTGGCGGCTTCAAGCCGGCGCGGTTTCCTCAGCGCTACGCGGTGCTCGCCCAGCTCGTCGGCGGTCCCGAGCTGCTGAAGACGCACGGCCTCGTCGTCGACCCTGCCCGGCCGGTCGTCGGCCATCTGAAGATCGCCCTGGAGCCGTCCGCCATCCGAACGGCGTTCGGCGCTGAAGCTGGAGCCGCGTGATGCACCTCGGCCCGTCGACAGAGCGCCGCTTCCGCGCCGCCTTCCGGCGACAAGCGGTCGTGACCAAGGAGCTAGCGGCCCGCCTGATTGGCATCGACGCCGACACCTTGACGTCGCTCACGCGGGCGGGCCTCATCCAGGCCGTTCCGCGTAGCGCGAAGCTGCTGGGCTATAGCGAGGCGGTGTTGCGGTCTTACCTGATCGCGCCGCCATCGCTGCCGGTGGCGCAGATTGAACAGGACGCCCCGACGTGTCGGTCTACAAGCCAAAGACAAGCCCGTACTTCCACTACGACTTCGTCCACAAAGGTCGTCGGGTTCATGGAAGCACGGGCGTCGAGACGCGCCGCCGCGCGGAAGCGATAGAGCGGGACATCCGCAACCAGCTCGCCGAGGGCAAGCTGGACGACGCCGCCCAGATGACGCTCGATGTCGCCGCCGCCAAGTGGTGGGAAGAGCACGGAAAGGATCTGCGCGCCTCGGCCGACAGAGATCGCCAGGTCGCCTTGCTGATCTCGCTGATCGGCGCGAACACCCGCCTCGTCGACATCGACACCGACAAGGTCAATGACGCGATGCAGCGGCGCAAGAAGATCCTCGTGGGCGAGGGCAAGGCCGCGAGACCGCCCAGCAACGCCACCGTAAACCGCGACATCATCGACGCCCTGCGCCCGATCCTCCGCCGCGCCCGCAAACGGTGGAACGCCAAGGGCCTGCCCGAGATCGATTGGGGCGAGCTGCGCCTCGCGGAACCCAAGCCCAAGCCCAAGGAGCTGACCGAGGCCGAGTTCGCGCAATTCCTGGCCAGCCTGAGCGACTACTGGCGCGACCTCGCGCGGTTCTGCCGGCGCTACGCCGTCCGGATCTCCGAAGCGTTCTTCCCGCTGTCGGCTCTGGACGTCGAGGACCGCGACAATGCCCGCGTGACGCTGCGCGACCGCAAGGGCGGCGACGATCACGTGATCCCGCTGCTGCCCGAGGACGTCGACTGGATTAGAGCCCGCCTGTCGCGCGCCGAGCATGCCGAGCTGGACACGATCTGGTTCCGCGTCTCGAAGACCTACCGCAACACCCTCTATCCGCTCACGCGCGACGGCGCGGTCGGGGCGTTTCGCCAGGCGATGACCGACACCGGCCTGCGCGCCTCCAAGGGGCTGCGCGGCTCTCACGACCTGCGCCGCGATGGCGCCATGAAGACGCTGCGCGCGACCGGGAACCTGCGCGTGACGCAGCGCCTGCTCGGCCACGTGAGCATTCAGTCGACGCTCGTCTACGCCCACGCGATCGAGGATGACGTGAAGGCCGCGCTTGCGGCAGTTTCCCGAAATAGTCCCGAAGCGCCGGAGCCGGAGACCGGAAATCCCGAGGCGGATCAAGAGGCTATGGAAGCGTAATGGAAGATTTTAAGTCCGGCGCGTCTACCGATTCCGCCACGTCCCCGTCTTCCCGACCCCTTAAGCCATCGCGGCTTCGGGGTCGAGAAGGGGTGTCGAGATGGGGCGTCGTTGGGCTTAGGGCTTGGCCGCGCGAGCCTGGCGGTCCAGGGCGCGGGCCTGCTCGTCGGTGACCTCGTATTCGCCCGAACCCCCGACCGTGGCCGATACGTTGGAGGCGGCTTCGGTCGCGGCCACGGCGCCGCCGGCGCGGGTCGCGCCGTTCTGCAGCCAGTCGATATAGAGCAGGCGGTCGGCGGCCTCGAGGGCGGCGTCGAACCGGTCGGCGCGCCAGCCGCGTTCGATCACGACCCCTTCGCCGTCGCGCGCCACGCTTTCGTAATAGGTCTTGGCGGTGTTCAGCCGGCCCGTGCGTTGATAGCCGGTGGCCAGGTTGAAGCGGTTCTCGACGGTCGGTTCGGCCGCCGTCGCGCGCTTCTGCAGATTCGTGCCGATCCAGTTGTTGCCGCGGGCCATTTCGTACAGAGCCTTGTCAGCTTGAGCACGGGCGTCTGTCTGGGCGCTCGAGGCGCTGGCGCCGCCAAGCATCAGCATGCCGATGGTCGTGGCGGCAAGAATAGCTTTGCCATTAATCATGACTATCATCTCCAGCTAATCTTCTGCGAAGCTTGTCATTAGCTTCGCGGCGGGTTGAATGCTGGAGGTCTAGCGGCGATCGAGGATTTTTGTTCCGATCTGGTTAATGCTTTCGCTGATTACTCGGATGTAACTTGCCTTGGTGGTGTTCGTCGGCTTGTTCAATCTCCAGTTTTTCTAGCGGCCAAGCTTCCAAGCTTCCGTAGATTGAGGGCCGCCTGCATGGGGTTGGCGGCGCACCAGGGGATGTACATGCGTCTTTTCGTTTCGATGATGGGATTGTCCTTGGCTGTCGCGACGGCCGCTTTCGCGCAGGCCGCGCCGGACTCGTCCGCCGCCCCCGCCGCACCCGCCGCGCCGGCGCCTCAGAAAAAGGCTGACGGAATCGTCTGCCGCCAAGAGACGCCCACGGGCAGCCACTTCCCCGTCAAGGTCTGCACCACGGCCGCCGAACGCGCCGACCAGCGCAAGCAGGCCATGCGCATGCAGGAGAAAATCCAGATGCCGTCCGACCGTCTGCCGAACTGAGGCTGGACGCCTCGCGCCCGAGTGGTAGCGTCCCCTGCTCAAGTTTGGACGGGGACGGACATATGCGTGAGGGGATCAAGGCGGCTGGCTCTTGGGGAGCCGGCGTCTGGGCGGTGTTGATGCTGGGGGCTGGCGCGGCCAGCGCGACGGAGGTGACGGCGGTCAGCGCCGCGCGTCTGCTGGACGTGGCCTCGGGCAAGTATGTCGACAATCCGCTGGTCATCGTCACCGACGGCCGCATCACCGCCGTGGGCAAGAAGGGCGACGCGGTTCCCAAGGGCGCCAAGGTCGTCGATCTGCCGGGCGCGACCCTGCTGCCTGGCCTGATCGACATGCACGTGCACCTCGACAGCCTGGCCGAGATCGGCGGCTACAACAGCCTGCAGTACAGCGACCGCTTCTGGAGCGTGGTCCAGACGGCCAACGCGAAGAAGACGCTGGAGGCCGGCTTCACCACGGTGCGCAATGTCGGCTCGGCCGACTTCGACGATGTGGGCCTGCGCGAGGCGATCGACGCCGGCTACGTGCCGGGGCCGCGCGTGGTCACCGCCTCGTGGGCGATCGGCGCGACCGGCGGCCACTGCGACTCGACCTTCTTCCCGCCCTCGATGGACGAGAAGGGCCCCTACAACATCGACAGCCCCGACGAGGCGCGGAAAGCCGTGCGGACGCTGAAGAAGTACGGCGCCCAGGTGATCAAGATCTGCGCCACCGGCGGGGTTTTCTCGCGCGGCGACGAGCCGGGCCAGCAGCAGCTGACCTATGACGAGATGCACGCCGTGGCCGACGAGGCGCACATGGCGGGCCTGAAGGTCGCCGCCCACGCCCACGGGGCGGCGGGCATCCGCGAGGCGATCAAGGCCGGCATCGACACCATCGAGCACGCCAGCCTCGTCGACGACGAGGGCATCAAGCTGGCGGTCCAGCATGGGACCTACTTCTCGATGGACATCTACAACACCGACTACACCCAGGCCGAGGGCAAGAAGAACGGCGTCTTGGAAGACAATCTCCGCAAGGACCGCGACATCGGCGAGATCCAGCGGCAGAACTTCAAGAAGGCCCTGAAGGCCGGGGTGAAGATGGTCTACGGCACCGACGCGGGCGTCTATCCGCACGGCGGCAACGCCAAGCAGTTCGCCATCATGGTCCGCTATGGCGCCACGCCCCTGCAGGCGATCCAGTCGGCGACCATCACCGCCGCCGAAGCGCTGGGTCAGAGCAAGGACCTCGGCCAGGTCGCCGCGGGGCGCTACGGCGACATCATCGCGGTCGCCGGTGATCCGTTGGCGGACGTTACGGTGCTGGAAAAGCCGGTCTTCGTGATGAAGGGCGGCGCGGTCTACCGGCGGCCCTGAGGAAAGATTTCCGGCGCGAAACTAAGTTTCGCATCGGAAACGAAATTCAGCGATTTTTTCGAAGATAAATGCGCCGTCACCCTCGATTAGGGGGTGATTGCGGTGAAAATGGGTTCTTCTCCGGACGAGTTGTGCATAATCGTGCCTTTCCGAAAAAGGCGTCGGGTTGGGCGGCGCTATCCAGGTGAGGGGCTCTCGATGTTGCACACTACGTTCCGGCGGCGGGCGATCGCCTTGGCCGCTTCGGCGGCTTTCATGGCCTTGTCGGCGGGCGCGACCCTCGCGGCCGATGTCTACCAGACCCCGCCAGCCCCGATCGCCCAGATTCTCGACTCGCCCCAGACGCCCAGCGTCACCGTCAGCCCCGACCGCAAGGTCCTGGTCCAGCTGGGCCGCGAGAACCTGCCCTCGATCGCGGCGGTGTCCGAGCCGATCCTGCGGCTGGGCGGCTATCGCATCAACCCGCGCACCAACGGTCCGATCGAGGCCCGCGCCAACTGGCTGAACAGCCTGGCGTTCGAGGACGTCGCGACCGCCAAGGTCAGGCCCGTGAGCCTGCCGGCCGGCGCGCGCTTCATCGCGCCCAGCTGGTCGCCCGACGGCTCCAAGGTCGCCTTTGTGCTGGACGCCAAGACGGGCCTGGAGCTGTGGGTCGCCGACGTGAAGACCGCCACGGCCCGCAAGGTAACCGAGCCGGTGGTCAACGCCGTCTTCGGCGGCGGCTACGACTGGTTGCCGGACGGGTCGGGGCTGCTGGTCCAGACGATCATCGCCGGCCGCGGCGCGCCGCCGGTCGCGGATGAGACCCCCGCCGGTCCGACCATCCAGGAGTCCAAGGGGCGCTCCTCGGCGATCCGCACCTACCAGGACCTGCTGACCAACGCCCATGACGAGGCGCTGTTCGACTACTACTTCACCTCGCAGCTGACCCGCGTCAGCCTGGCCGACGGCAAGACCACGCCGGTGGGCCAGTCCGGCGTCATCGCCGGCGCGTCGATCTCGCCGGACGGCCAGTATCTGCTGACCACGCGCCTGAAGCGTCCCTATAGCTACCTGGTCCCGGCCAACCTGTTCGCGACCGAGATCACCGTCTCCACGATCGACGGCCAGCCGGTGAAGACCCTGGTCGACCGTCCGCTGGCCGACACCCTGCCGCCGGCCTTCGACGCGACCTCGCCGGGCCCGCGCTCGGTCGACTGGCGCGCCGACGCCCCGGCGACCCTG
>JAYRLX010000541.1:0-2058 GCA_041905125.1 Caulobacter sp.
TTCTGGCCCGCGTCCGGCGCGGCGACGCCGGACACCACCGCCCCGCCCTCGCGATCAACGTCTATCGCCAGGATGCGCGGCGACGACGAGCCGGGAGCCAGGCGCTTGGCCCCGGCCCCCGCGCGCAACAGCGCCACGTCGCCGCCCTCCGCCACCATCACATAGCCCTCGGCCTGCACGGTGCGTCCGGCGCGGGTCGTCGACAGGCCAAAAAGGCGCACGCCCTCGACATTGGGAACGGTCAGCCTCCAGCGCCCTTCGCGATCGGTCCGTCCGGACACCGTCTCGCCGGCGGGCGAACGCAGGCGAACATCGGCCTCCGGCGCGCCATGGCCCGACAGGGCCAGGGCGCCGCCGACGCGCTGAACGCTCTCGACGACGGGCGGACCGACATAGCCGGCCTCGGCGCTGTCGTCGGCCTTGGGCGCATCCGGGGGCTGGGGGGCGCTGGGGGCGCAGGCGGCGAGCAGCGCCGCGGCCAATCCCCCCGCGACGATCGGCGACTTGCAAGCCCGGAAGCGAATCCTGATCATGCGCCCTCAAATAGGAACGGTTCGAAGGCGCGCGAGCCCGCGCGCCTTTCGTCTTGTGTGTGGAGTGGACGACGATGCCCAACGAGTCTAGCCGTCTGGGCTCGGTCTGCGTCTATTGCGGATCGTCCGACACCGTCGAGCCCAGCTACCTGACCGACGCCCACGCGATCGGCGCGAGCTTCGCCAAGGCCGGGCTGAAACTGGTCTATGGCGGCGGCGGCGTCGGACTGATGGGCGCGGCCGCCCGCGGCGCCCACGAGGCCGGCGGCTCGGTGCTGGGCATCATCCCCAGCTTCCTGCGCGGTCGCGAGCAGCCGTTCGACGACGTCGAGACCGTGGTTGTCGAGACGATGCACGAGCGCAAGATGCTGATGTTCGAGCGCTCGGACGCCTTCGTCGTGTTGCCCGGCGGCATCGGCACGCTGGAAGAGATCGTCGAATTGCTATCTTGGCGTCGTTTAGATCTTCACCAGAAGCCGATCGTGTTCCATAACCCCGGCGGCTTCTGGGACCCGTTCTTCGCCCTGATCCGGCACACGGTCGATCTGGGCCTGACCCCGTCCAGCCTGCTGAACGCCTGGCGCGCGGTCGAAAAGGCTGAGGACGTGACCCCCACCCTCCTGACCTGGGATGGCGAAATCGACAGCGCCGGCGAACCGGCCGCGCTTCGGCGGTTGACTTAGTTTCTAAAAAAGACGCACTATGCCCATGGGCCGACGGTCAACATGGACCGCGTGTGCTCGTGCGCCGGAACTCCCATCCGGCGCGGGGATAGGAGACTAAGGAATGCGTACCGCTGCTCACGCGGGCCTGATGGCCTGCGCTCTTGTCGCTGGCCTGTGGTCCAGCTCTGCTTTCGCGGCCGATAGCGAAGGCGCCTGGCTCAAGCTGAAGACGCCGCCCACCACCGCTCAGTTCATCCAGGACGGTTCGGTCTGGCGCTGCAAGGACGACATGTGCTCGACCACCAAGGTCCGGGCCCTGCCTGTCGCCCGCGCCTGCCGCAAGCTGGCCGGCCAGCTGGGCGAACTGACCGCCTTCAACTATCGCGGCGAACCGCTCGAGGACGCCGCCCTCGCCGAGTGCAACGCGGCGGCCAAGCCCAAGGGCTAAGCTGAAAAGACAAAGGCCTCCGCCGGAAACGACGGAGGCCTTCCTGTTTGAGGGCGTGGGACCCTGAAGCGACTGTAAGGCTTACTTTCGTTCCGACTTGGCGGACGACTTGGCGGGCTTCGGATAGGACCGGCCTCCCACCAGCATGCCGCCCATCAGGGCGAACGAGAACATGGCGTGGTTCATCTTCGATACGGTCATGGCGGCGTCTCCCAGATTGACCTTTAGGACCAGGAGACGCGCGCGGCTTACAGGGGCGGTCCCCTCCTAGTCGTCAGCGCGTCGAGGTGAAGTTTGCGCCCTAAGCGTGCGTCGGCAACGCGACAAAGCGCGCAGGCGAGCTCGTCCGCCTGTCGCCTAAACGCCCGCGCCACAAAGGAAAATTTGTCAGCCCGCGCACAATCTCGGCCAA
>JAYRLX010000090.1:0-11477 GCA_041905125.1 Caulobacter sp.
AGAAGCTTGCCCCCTCAGAACGCCAATCCGGTCGCTTCGGCAAGGTCCGCCAGCAACTGGTCCTCGCTCGACACTTTGATGGCGGTCATGCCCAAGGCCGCGGCCGGCTTGCAGTTGATCCCAAGGTCGTCGAGGTAGACGCAGGCCTCGGGCGCGACGCCCAGGAGCTCGCACATCATCTGATAGATGCGCGGGTCGGGCTTGCGCACCCCAGCCTTGGAGCTTTCGATCACTGCGTCGAACAGCGCCATGATGTCGCCGACCGCCAGGGCCTTCTCGGCGCTCTGGGCCATGCCGGGACCGTGGCCGGTCGGGACGTTGTTGGTGATGCAGCCGACCTTGAAGCGGGCCTTGCAGGCCTTCAGCGCGTCCATCACGCGCGGCCGCAGGTCGCCATACAGCAGCGGCAGCACCTCGGCGCCGCGCACGGCGTGGCCCAGCCGCGTCGCCTCCTCCAGGAAGAGGCGGTCGAAGGCCGCCGCGTCGATCTCGGCCCGCTCGAACCGAGCCCAGGCGTTGGCGTCCGGATCCGCGGCGTTGACCGTGCGGATGAAGTCCTTAGGCAGGCCGCGCTCGACCTCGTAGCGGCGAAAGGCCTCGAACGGCGAGGTCGTGAACACCCCTCCGAAGTCCCAGATCACCGCCTCGATCGCCATTCCCGCCCCCTCAAACACTTGTTTGACCGAAGGCTAGCCGCGCGGGGCCGCGAGGGGAAGCCCCTGGGCAGGGAACATGACCACCGCCCTCGCGCGTTAGGAGGGTTCAACCGGAGCTACGCCGCTGTCGACCGCCGACGCCATCCTGCCGCCCAAGCCCCCGCGCCATCCCTGGCGCGGCCTGTCGCGGCGCGCCGTGATCGGCATCGGCTCGGCCCTGGCGCTGGTCGCCGCGATCATCGCCTTCCTGGTGATCTTCGACTGGAACTGGCTGCGGGGTCCCTTGAGCCGCTACGCCTCGGCCCAGATGCAGCGCGAGGTGGCGATCACCGGCGACCTGCGCGTCCATCCCTGGTCGTTCTCGCCCAAGGCCGAGGCCTACGGCGTGCGGATCGGCCAGCCGGCTTGGGCGAAGAAGACCGATCCCGAGGCCGGCCAGATGGCCCAGCTCCAGCGGATCGCCGTGCAGATCAAGATCCTGCCGCTGCTGCGCGGCGAGGTGATCCTGCCCTACCTGGCGCTGGACAAGCCGGACGTCCGCCTGCTGCGCGACAAGGACGGCAAGGCCAACTGGACCTTCGGGGCGCGCAAGAGCGACAAGCCGCTGAAGCTGCCCGCCATCCAGCGCTTCGTGATCAACGACGGCAAGCTGCGCTTCGACGACCGCCAGCGCGGGACGCTGTTCGTCGGCTCGGTGAACGCCCAGGAGCGGGCCGGCGAGCGCGGCGGCCGGTTCGTGCTGGAGGGCGATGGGACCCTCAACAAGTCCGCTTTCACGGCCGAGGTCAGCGGCGGACCGCTGCTGAACATCTCGCCCAGCCGCCCCTATCCGTTCGACGCCCAGGTGCGGGCGGGATCGACGCGGATCGTCGCCCACGGCCAGGTGACCAAACCCTTCGACCTCGGACGGTTCGAGACCGACCTGACCGTGTCCGGCGCCGACCTCAATCGGCTGCACGACCTGACCGGCCTGACCCTGCCCAACACCCCGCCCTACCGCGTCTCGGGCCACCTGGTCCGCAAGGGCGCGCGCTACGACTTCCAGAAGCTGACCGGGCGCGTCGGCGACAGCGACATCGCCGGCGACCTGTTCGTGCTGACCGGGCGCGAGCGGCCCTATCTCGAGGCCGAGCTGCGCTCCAAACGCCTGGACTTCGACGACCTGGGCAGTCTGGTCGGCGCGGCCCCCGCCACGGGTCGCGGCGAGACCGCCTCGGCCGGTCAGAAGGTCGAGGCCGCCCAGCGCGACGCGACCCAGCGCCTGCTGCCGGACGCCACCCTGCAGACCGAGCGCGTCCGCGCCATGGACGCTAAGGTCACCTATCGCGCCGAGACCGTGAACGCCCCGAACCTGCCGCTGCGCAAGGTCAGCGTCGACGCCGTGCTCGACAATGGCGTGCTGACCCTGGATCCGCTGGGCCTGACCTTCTCGCGCGGCGACCTGCGGGGCAAGGTGCGCCTGGACGCCCGGCCGGCCGTTCCGCGCACCGAGCTCGACCTCACCCTGACCAACGGCCGCCTTGAGGAGTTCATTCCGATCCAGAGCGAGGGCAAGCCGGCGATCTCGGGCACGGTGATGGCGCGGGCCAGGCTGACGGGCGTCGGCAACAGCGTCCACCGCGCCGCCTCGACCGCCAACGGCGACCTGACCCTGGTCGCCCCGCGCGGCGAGATCCGCCAGGCCTTCGCCGAGCTCTTGGGCGTCAACGCCTCCAAGGGCCTGATCCTGCTGCTGTCCAAGAGCGACAAGGAGACGCCCGTCCGCTGCGCCGTCGCCGACTTCTCGGTCAAGGACGGCGTCATGACCACCAACCACCTGGTGGCCGACACCGGCGTCGTGCTGGCGCGCGGACGCGGGACGATCAATCTCGAGACCGAGCGGATGGACTTCCGCATCGAGGGCGACAGCAAGAAGCCGCGCCTGGTGCGGCTGTTCGTGCCGATCACCATCCGCGGTCCGTTCCTGGCGCCGAAGGTCGGGCTCGACCCCAGCAAGGCCGTCGGCCAGGGCGGCATCGCCGCGGCGCTGGGCTCGCTGGTCAATCCGCTGGCCGCCCTGCTGCCCTTCTTCACCGCCGGCGAGGCCAAGGACGCCGACTGCGCCAGCCTGGTCAGCGACGCTCGCCAATCGGGCGCGCCGGTGAAGGTGTCCCAGACGACGCCGGCCAAGCCGAAGAACTAGGGCGCTTGAGCTTGGGCGCGCGTTGCGCCATCCTTCCGCGCATCCGAAACCCAGTGTGGTTCATGTCCGAGATTGTGCGCGAGGTCCGGGCCTAACAGGCTCCGAACCTCAAGGTTCGAAAGTCGCTAGGCCCGCCCCGCCCGCGCGTCTCCGCGGGGCGTGTTTTGTCACGCCCTGTTCGAGGGTCTCGCAGAGACCCGGATGGACGCGCGATCACGCGCCTCGATCTCTCGGACAATCCCTTGAACATCTCAAAGCCGCAGCAACGGACGCTGCACGCCCTGGCCCAAGGCGGCCGGATCGACCTCGAACGTGATGAGAACGGCCGTATCGTCGCGGCCTATTGCGTCACCCGCGACGGCTGGACCCTCACCGACTGCAATGTCGGGGTCTTCCAGTCGCTGAAGAGGAAAAGGCTGATCGCCAGCCAGGATGGCGGCCCCTATCGCATCACGCGACAGGGCCTGGCCAACCTGCGCGCCCAACTCGACAACCGGGTGGGCGCGCGAGCCTGGTAGGCTAAAGCCGCTTGAAGAACAGGACGCGCGCGGCGCCATAGTCGCGCGCGTCGATCTGTTCGAAGCCTTCCAGGACGGGATCGGCCTCGCCCCGACCGCGCTCGAACATCAGGATCGCGCCGGGCGCCAGCCAATCGTGAGCCTTGAGCTCGGCCACGGCCTTCTCGCCCAGGCCCTTGGCGTAGGGCGGGTCGAGGAAGGCGATATCGAACGGCGCGCCGGCGCTGGCCGGGCGGGGGCCCAGGTCGGTGGCGTCGCGGCGGTGCACGCGGGTGACGCCGAACAGGTTCATGGCGTCTATGTTCTCGCGGATGGCGCCGCGCGCGGCGTCGTCGGTCTCGACGAACAGGCAGAAGCTGGCGCCGCGCGACAGGGCCTCCAGGCCCAGCGCCCCCGAGCCGGCGAAGACGTCGATCACCCGCGCGCCGTGCAGCTCCGGCGCCCAGGCGGCGTGCTCCAGGATGTTGAACACGGCCTGGCGGGCGCGGTCGGAGGTGGGGCGGGTGGCGTCGCCCGGCGGGGCGACGATGGCCTTGCCGCGATACTGGCCCGAAACGATGCGCATCAGGCGGCCTCGGCGGGGGCGGGCGCCGTGCGCAGGCGACGACCGATCCAGCTCATGCCGAAGACCAGCAAGGCCATCACGGCCCAGCCCCAGGGATAGACAAGGCTGAACAGGCTCAAGCCGCACATCATGCCCGGCAACAGGGTCACGCGCAGCCACACGAACCACGACTCTCCGGCCGACATCGCTTCGGTCAGCTTGCGAAGCGCCGCATAGGCCCAGACCAGCCCCATGGCCACGCCGATCAGGGCGACCTGGCTGACATAGACGAACAAGGCGTTGCCGTTCCTGGCCTCCCAGACCAGTTCGGTGGCCAGCGGCAGCAGGGCGATCAGGCCCAGCACCAGGAAGTTCACGAAATCGAGCCCGTCATCGGCCCGGACCAGGCGTGCGAATACGCGCCGATGGCTGAACCAGCACATGCCGATGACCCCGAAGCTGACCGCGTAGGCCAGGAGCTTGGCGCGCATCTGGCTAAACAGATCGGCGATCCCATGCCAGTGCTCCGGCGGATGGATCTCGATCGCCAAAAGGGTGATCGCGATCGCGAACACGGCGTCCGAGAACAGCACCAGTCGATGCAGGTGCGCGGCGCCCGTGTCGCCCTTGCCCGAATCCCGATCGCTCATCGTGTCCCCCTTGCAACCCATAGCGCGATGTGTGCCGTCCCTGACGCGCTGCGGCAAGCGCGCGCTTTACAAGTGGCCCGCAGCCCCCTCTTAGTCGCCTTTGAAGGGAAGGGCGATCGAACGATGCGCATGGGCGAGATCCTGAATGCGGCGAGGCGTTCGCCCTTTCTGGGCGACCTGTCGCCGTACGACCGCGACCCGTGGCGCACCCTGTTCGCCGTGCCGGTCGGCGTGTTGGCCGCCGCCGTGGCCGCCCTGCTGGGCGCGATCACCGCGACCCTGGCGGCTCTGCTGATCGTCAGCGGCCTGGACGGCGCGCCCGCGGCCGGCGACCTCTTCCAGATCTTCACCGATCCGACCCTGACCGATCCGTCGGCGCGCCAGTCGCTGTTCCTGCTGGCGGTGCTGGCCGGCGTCAATCTGGGCGCGGCGGTCGGCTTCGTCTACGCGGCCGGCGCCATTCACCACCGCAAGATCACCGAATACGTCAACAGCGGCGGCCGCTTCCGAAAGCGCCTGCTGGTCGGCGGCCTGGTGATCGTGGGCGCGGCCATGGCCGGCCTGGTGGCCGTCGCCGCCGTCACCGGCCAGCCCATCGATCCGCCGCTGTGGCGCACCTCGCCCAACCTCGTCGGCCGCACCCTCTACGCCGCCATGGCGATCGGCCTGCTGATCCTGGCCGCGGCGGCGGAAGAGCTGGTGTTCCGGGGCTGGCTGCTGAAGCAGAGCGCCGCCTATGTCCGCGACCCGATCGTGCTGATGGCGCTGAACGGCCTGCTGTTCGCCGCCATCCACCTCGATCCCAATATCGACGCCTTCATCGTCCGCGCGGCCATGGGGGCGGGCCTGACCTGGATGGCGCTGCGCCTGGGCGGCATCGAGCTGGGCATCGGCGCGCACGCGGCCAACAACGCCGTGATCCTGTTGCTGGTGCGTCCGATGACCACCCGCCCCGACGCCCCGCACGAGTTCAAGGCGGGCCTGATCGCCAGCGCCCTCGTCATGCTGGCCGGCTTCATTGGTGTCGCCGAACTGGCCGCCCGCTGGCCGGCGCTTCGCCGCTGGACGCGGCTGCAGACCCCGGCGGCGGCGTGAGAATCTGAGAAATAGCCTTCTCCCCTTGCGGGAGAAGGTGTCGGCTTAGCCGACGGATGAGGGGTCGATAAACCTGTCCGGACGTCGGAGCACAACCCCTCACCCGACCTTGGCGTCCGCCGGGCCCACCTCTCCCGCAAGGGGAGAGGGAACGAATTCAATAGCGGATCGAGGCTGTCCTTGGCCTTGGAAATTCGCGGACTAGGGAGAGTCGCCGTGAAGACCATGGGCAAGGCCGTCGCGATGTGCGCGACGTTGATGTTCGCCGGGCTGTCCGGCCCAGCTCTCGCGCAAACGCCCGCCGCCGACCCGACCAGCTTCGCCAGTGGCGCGGAGGTCCAGGCGCAGCTGCGCCAGATTCTGTCCGAGATGAAGCCCGAGCAGGGCTTCATGTGGCGTCCGGTGGTTCGCGACGGGAAGAACGTGGCGGCGATCGAGATCTGGAAGAAGCCTGGCCGCCCCGCGGTCCATCCCGATCAGGCCGAATACGCCATCGTGCTGGAGGGCAAGGGCGAGCTCGTTTCGGGCGGCGTCATGACCGATCCGAAGGTCACCAACCCCACCCTGACCGAGGGCGGCCGGATAGAGGGGGGCGTCACCCGCGCCCTGGGGCCGGGCGATGTCATCCTGGTCCCCGCCGGCGTTCCACACTGGTTCGGGATCACCGGCGAGCGCCTGGTCCTGCTGGGGATCAAGCTGCCCGCCGGGAAGTGACGATCGCGCCTTAGCGCTTGGGACCGCCGCGCGGCGCGGGTCCTCGGCCGGTGGGGCGAGCGCCAGAAGGACGGGGGCCAGCGGGACGCGCGCCAGACGGACGGGCGTCGGGACGGCCCATCGGCTTGCCGGACTTCTCCGAGACCCGACGCGCCGCGCCGTCGGCCGCTTTCGGCGCCGGCTTCGCGCCAGGCTTGCCGCGGGCGACGGGCTTGCGGTCGTCGATGAACTTGGTCTCGATCGACTTGGCCGGCGGGCGCTTGGCCTTGACCGGCCCTTTGGCGGGACCCTTGGCCGGACCATGCGGCGAGGGCTTCTTCTTCGGCTTGGCCCAGCCGGCCTTGTAGACCGGCTTCTCGGGCCGTTCCGGCGCGGCGGGCTGCAGCTCGCGATCGGCGCGCGGAACGCCGCGACGCTGTAGGTCGCCGCCGCCTTCGGTGCCAGGAGCCCTCACCGGATTGGCGATGCCCGCGAACTTCGGCCGATCGCCGGTCGGCATGTTCTCGGGCGGCACGACGCCTTCCAGCAGCTCGCGGATCACCCGGGGGCCGACCTCCTCGATCTGGCCGGCGGCCAGGGCGCCCAGGGCGAAAGGTCCGTAGGACATGCGGATCAGGCGGTTGACCTTCAGGCCGACCGACTCCAGCACCTTGCGGACCTCGCGGTTCTTGCCTTCCGACAGCGAGACCGTGATCCAGATGTTCTTGCCGCCCCCGGCCTTGTCGTGAGCCTTGTCCAGCTTGGCCTCGATCGGGCCGTACTTGACGCCCTCGACCGTCACCCCGTCCTTCAGCGTGTCCAGCTTGGCCTGGGTCGTGTCGCCGAAGGCGCGGGCGCGATAGCGGCGGACCCAGGCGTTGCTGGGCGTCTCCAGGGCGCGCGACAGCTCGCCGTCATTGGTCAGCAGCAGCAGGCCCTCGGAGTTCAAGTCCAGGCGCCCGACCGAGATCAGGCGCGGCAGGTCCTTGGGCAGGGTCTGGAACACCGTCGGCCGACCCTTGGGGTCGTTGTGGGTGGTCATCAGCCCCGTGGGCTTGTGGTAGCGGAAGATCCGCGTCGGCTCGCGCTCGGCCACCAGTTGGCCGTCGACGGTGAGAAAGTCGCCCGGCTTGACCTTGACCGCCGGGGTCGTCAGCACCTTGCCGTTGATCGCCACGCGGCCGGCCTCGATCAGCCGCTCGACCTCGCGCCGCGAGGCCACGCCAGCGCGCGCCAGGGCCTTGGCGACCCGCTCGCCGGGACCGCCGTCGAGCTCCCCGTCTTGACCGTCGAGTTCAGGCTCGTACAGGGGATCGTGTTTGGTCATTTTCGGCGTCCGTCTTGGGCTGGGCGCATCTCGCGATGGGCTTTTCAGGTCAGCTAATGCGCACCGATCAGGACGAGGATCAAGACCGCCGGATGATGCGCCTGGCGCTCGACGCGGCGCGGGCGGCGGCCGAGGCGGGCGAGACGCCGGTCGGGGCGGTGATCCTGGACCCCAAGACCGGCGAGGTGATCGTCACGGCTGGCAACGGTCCGATCGGCGCGCATGATCCCACCGCTCACGCCGAGATCGCGGCGATGCGCGCGGCGGCGGCCAAGCTCGGGAACTATCGCCTGACAGACCTCACCCTGGTCGTGACCCTGGAGCCCTGCGCCATGTGCGCCGGCGCGATCAGCCACGCGCGGATCGGCCGGGTGGTGTTCGGGGCCGAGGACCCGAAGGGCGGCGCGGTCGTGCATGGTCCGAAGTTCTTCGCCCAGCCGACCTGCCACTGGCGGCCGGAGGTCACGGGTGGCGTGCTGGCCGAGGAGAGCGCCGAACTGCTGCGCGGCTTCTTCCGGGCGCGGCGGAAAAAGCCTAGCTGATCAGGGCCGAGCCCAGCAGGACCTTCGAGCCGGGCTTGCCCAGCACCTGGTCGGCGGCCTTCTGCAGCTCGCGGCCGATATAGTCCATGTCCGGGGCCGCCCCGCCGCGCAGGCCGGCGGCGTAGATCATCAGCACCTGGGCGAAGGCCGCCCGCAGCCTCGGCGTCGAGGCCTCGGCCCGCTTCATCAGCTCCGGATCCTTGACCTCGAGGCCGGTCTCCAGGGTCATCACCCCGCGCCGACCGTCGCGGCGCATGACCACCGCATTGATCGGGGCCAGGGCGAAATAGGTCTTGGGCGCTTCCTTCTTCTCCTCGCCATGGCCGGCGAAGGCCGGGGCGGGCGCGAGCAGCGGCGCGCCGGCGAGAGCGGCGGCCAGGACCAGCGACAGGGGGCGGAAGCGACGCATGCGCCCTCTTAGCGCGTCAGGGTTGACGTCCTCTTTACGTCTGTGGGTGCAAACAGCATCGTTAACCACGCTTCGTCGTTGCGGCCCTAGGGCGGCCGTGCGCCAGACGCGCGTCTTTCGGAGGCAGACCTTGGGCCGTTTCTCACCCAAATCCCTCGATCTGGACGGCAAGGTGATCCTGGTCACCGGCGGCACCGGCTCGTTCGGCCGGCGCTTCATCGAGACCGTGCTGCGGCGCTACGCCCCGCGGAAGGTGATCATCTATTCCCGCGACGAACTGAAGCAGAGCGACATGCAGATCGAGCTGCGCGAGCAGTTCGACGACAAAACCTACGCCAAGCTCCGCTTCTTCCTGGGCGACGTCCGCGACCGCGAGCGCCTGACCCTGGCCCTGCGCGGCGTCGACATCGTGATCCACGCGGCGGCCCTCAAGCAGGTGCCGGCGGCCGAGTACAACCCGTCCGAATGCATCCACACCAACGTGCTGGGCGCCGAGAACGTGGTCTGGGCCAGCCTCAGCAATGGCGTAAAGCAGGTGGTGGCCCTGTCGACCGACAAGGCCTGCAACCCGACCAACCTCTATGGCGCGACCAAGCTGGCCTCGGACAAGACCTTCGTGGCGGCCAACAACCTGTCGGGCGACATCGGCACGCGGTTCTGCGTCGTGCGCTACGGCAACGTGGTCGGCTCGCGCGGCAGCGTCGTGCCGCTGTACCGCCGCATGCTCAGCAACGGCGCGACCGAGCTGCCGGTCACCGACCCGCGCATGACCCGCTTCTGGATCACCCTGAACGAGGGCGTCGATTTCGTGCTGTCGTCCCTGACGATGATGCGCGGCGGCGAGATCTTCGTGCCGAAGATCCCTTCGATGGCCATGCCCGACCTGGTGAAGGCGATGTCGCCGACCGCCGGCATGAAGGTGATCGGCATCCGTCCCGGCGAGAAGCTGCACGAGATCATGATCAGCGCCGACGACGCCCGCGCGACCGTCGAGTTCGAGGACCGCTACGCCATCGAGCCCAACTTCGCCGAGTTCGGCCGCAAGCCTTACTCCGCCGCCGACGGCGCCAAGCCGGTAGCCGAGGACTTCTCGTACAGCAGCGACAACAACCACGACTGGCTGTCGCCGGAAGGCCTCCTCGCGATGCTGGAGGAGAAGACCGCGCGATGAGCGGGTCCTTCCTCCCCTACGGCCGCCAGACGATCGAGGACGACGACATCGCGGCCGTCGCGGAGGCCCTGCGCGGCGACTTCCTGACCACCGGGCCGACGGTCGAGGCGTTCGAGACGGCCTTCGCCCGGAAGGTCGGCGCGTCCCACGCCGTGGCGGTGTCGAACGGCACGGCGACCCTGCACCTGGCCATGATGGCCCTCAAGGTCGGGGAAGGCGACGTCTGCATCGCCCCGTCGGTCACCTTCCTGGCCACCGCCAACTGCGCCCGCTATGTCGGCGCCGAGGTGGTGTTCGCCGACGTTGACCCCAACAGCGGCCTGATGACGCCGGAGACCCTGGCCGAGGCGCTGAAACGCGCGGCTGGCCGCAAGGTGAAGGCGGTCCTGCCCGTCCACCTGCGCGGCGACGTCTGCGACCTGCAGGCCCTGAAGGCCCTGGCCGACGCCGCGGGCGCCGTGCTGGTCGAGGACGCCCCGCACGCCCTGGGCTCGATCGGGACCTTCGACGGCGTCGCGCACCCGGTCGGCGACGGCGCCTATTCCAGCTTCGCCAGCTTCTCGTTCCACCCGGTCAAGACCCTGGCCACCGGCGAGGGTGGCATGCTGACCACCAACGACGCGGCCCTGGCCGAGCGCGCCCGCCTGCTGCGCTCGCACGGCATGGTGCGGCCGGCCGGCGGCGATCCCTGGTGGTACGAGATGCCGGAGCTGGGCTTCAACTACCGCATCCCCGACGTGCTCTGCGCCCTGGGCCTGTCGCAGCTGAACAAGCTGGACCGCTTCGTCGCCCGCCGCCGAGAACTGACCGCGCTCTACGCCCGCCTGCTGCCCGAGCGCGCGCCCAAAGCCCGACTGGCGACAAGCCCCGCCCATTCGAACGCGGCGCTGCACCTGCTGACCGTGCTGATCGACTTCGAGGACCTGGGCCTGACCCGCCGCGCCGTGGTCGAGGCGCTGAAGGCCAGGGGCGTCGGGACGCAGGTCCACTACATCCCGGTACACCGCCAGCCCTACTACGTGAACCGCCAGGGCCTCGCGGACCTGCCCGGCGCCGACGCCTGGTACGCCCGCTGCCTGACCCTGCCGCTGTATCCGGCCATGACCGACGACGATGTGGAGCGGGTGGTCGACGCGCTGGCCGAGGTGTTGGGCTAGAGCCTGTCTGATCTAGGCCGCGCTGATCTGCGCGATCGGCTGGATGTCGGTGAAGTTCGGCAGGTCGGCCGTCAGTTCCGCCCCCTGGGGGCTGGTCAGCGAGGCCTGCATCGCCTCGGCGTCGCGGAAGAAGAGGGTGACGATCTTGACGAAGGGCGCGGCTCCGCCGTCACCGGCGGAGACGCCCGTGAGAACCTGTACGTCGGTCAGGCCCGTCTCGGCGAAGGCCTTCCTCACCAGAGGGATGTGGTGGGCGTCGTAGTAGGCGTGGTCGAACTTCGCGCCTTCGCGGGCGGGATAGAGGACGGTGAACACGGCGGCCATGGCGATCTCCCGGCGGCCGGAATGACCGCGCCGACCGAGCCTAACGGGCGCCGCCGGGGAAGAGTCAAACGCCCGAGCGCTTCGACGGCCGCCCCTTGAAATAGGCCAGTGGGAACACCGTCCCGAAGCAAACCACGAATGCGCCGAGCAGGAACACGATGCTCGGAACGCGCGGCAAGGCTTTGGTCAGCGCCATCATGCCCGCGAGC
>JAYRLX010000091.1:0-11425 GCA_041905125.1 Caulobacter sp.
ACCGCCGCCAGGATGCAGGCCAGCCAATGGGCTCGCGCGTCTGGCGATATCCCGAGGGCCGCCTGATGCCCCGCGCCGACCGCTACGCCTGGGTTCTCCACATCGCTCAGGGCGTCCTCACGCTCGCCGCCTTGGCCCTGATCACCGCGCCCTACTGGAGCCGCGCATGACCGCCCCCATCCTGACGCCCCAACTCTTCACCGCCCACGACTGCGCGGTCTGGTTTGAAGGCCGCGAGATCACGCCCGGCAAGGCCGCGCTGATCAAGTCGAGCCTCAACGCGATGGCCCGCCAATGCGAAGGGCCGACCGCGCGCCTGCTGGACGCCCTCTACGTCCAACTCGTCGCCGCCGGAATTTCCGCCGTTAACCAGCGGCGCGAAGCCCTGCGCGTGATCCCGAACCGCAATCCGCCGCCGCGCGCGGCCTAACCCGAGGGGGACACCATCATGGCGACCAAGAAGAAGGCCGCGCCCGAAGCGCCGCCCACAATCCAGGCCATCAAGGGGTTCGACAAGAACCTCCAGTGCCGGGGCTACCAGTTCGCCATTGGCGAGACCTTCAAGCACGAGGGCACGGTCAAGGCCTGCTCTGGCGGCTTTCATGCCATCGTCGCCGACGCCCATCCGCTGTCGGTCTTCGACTACTACCCGCCCGCTGGGTCGCGGTTCTGCCGCGTCGAACTGGCCGGCGCTACGGACAGCGATGACGGGGTTAAGGTCGCAGGGGAAATCCTCAAGGTCGGCCAGGAGATCGGGCTGCGCGATCTGACCCTTGAGGCCGTGAAGTGGGTCATGGACCGCGCGACCCTGGAAGGTCCGGTGGCCGTCAAGGACAACGGACTGGCCACGGCCAGCGGCACCCAAGGCGCGGCCACGGCCAGCGGCACCCAAGGCGCGGCCACGGCCAGCGGCACCCAAGGCGCGGCCACGGCCAGCGGCTACCAAGGCGCGGCCACGGCCAGCGGCACCCAAGGCGCGGCCACGGCCAGCGGCTATGAGGGCCGCGTCATGGGCGCCGAGGGCAATGCCCTCTTCGCTGTCGAACGCGGCCCGTATGACGGTCGCGGCTACCCCATTCTTTCCGTCGCCTGCGGCATCGTCGGCCAGGACGGCTTGAAAGCCGACACTTGGTACCGCGCCGCCGCTGGCAAGCTGGTGGAGGCCTAGCCGATGTCCCACATCATCTCCGAAATCACCGACCTCGCGCTTTCCCTGAAGGCCGACGCCGACACGATCTATTCGGCGACCGCGCAATTCGCGCCGCTGAATAAGCGCGCCGAAGCCATCGTCCGCGCCAGCGCGATCCGGACCAAGTCGCGGCGGCTTCGCAAGCTGCTGAGCGAGCTTGTCAACATCCAGGCCGGTGAAGAAGCCGTTGAGGCCGCTCGCCGCGCGCGTCTGGCCGCTGGCTGCGTCAACGCCCGGAAGCCGCCCGTCGATGACGCCGCGATCTCGCAGGCGCGCATGTCGGCCCTGGCGATGGGGGCCTGACCGATGGGGAAGCCCCTCCTTCACTCGCTTTCGGCCTGCCACAGCTGCGGCGCCCAAGGCGACGACTTCGCCTCCGCCAACGTCGAGGCCTTCGAGGTCACCGGCGAGCTCTACTGCGACGACTGCGCCGAAGAGGCCATCGTTCGCGCCAGCGCGGAGGACTGACCCATGTCGGACCTCACGCCCACTCAACGCGCCATCCGCGTCATCGTCGCCCAGCACGTCGCGGGAAAGCGGCCTGAGACGGCCCCGGAGCGCGCCAAGGCCTTCAAGCCGCGCGATGTCCTCGCCAACCTTGGCGTCACCGACGGCGCCTTCGCGGCCATGACCGTGAACCTGGAGCGCACCTTCGGTTTCGACCTGCCGGACGAGCTTTGGGAGAGCGCCAAGACCGTGGCGGATGTCGTGGCGCTCGTCGAGCACTACGCGACGCGGGAGTTAGCCGCCTGATGCTCGCCGCCTTCCTCGCCATTCCCGCCTAAGTCGCCCTGTCCTTCGGCTTTGCCGGAGCGATCTGCGTCCGGGCGGTCCTGTTCCCTCAAACCCTGAAAGGTGGCGCATGAGCGTCGTCTCCCTGACCAACCCCGGCCTAATCCCCATGGAGGCCGTGACCACCATGGGCGTCAGCGCCAAGGAGGGCGAGAACCCGATCGGCGTCTTCGGCACGTGCCTGAAGTACGCCGTGGCGTCGCTGCTGCGCACGAGCCAGCGGATCACCATCTGGCGCGGCTTGGAGCGCTTCGACTTCGCCGTTGAGCCGGGCGAGGTGCGCGGCAAGGCCTTTCAGTTCATCCGCATGACCGGCCCGGCCGGCGAGGAGCGCCTGGGCTTCACCACGCACCTCGGCGCCCACTGGGAGATGTGGCAGGTCTTCCGCGAACTCTACTCGAACTGCCTCGACGAGGCGGGCGAGATGGTCGAGGGCTTCGCCGACCCAGCCGAGGGCCAGACCACGATCTGGGTCGAGGGCTACGCCTTTGCCGCCGCCGCTCGCGACAAGAACAAATACTTCCTGTCGACCCAGCCGCTCCACAAGGGGTCCTTCGCCGAGGTCCACCCCGGCCCGTCGAGCGGCATCTATTATCGCGGCGTGCTGGTCGCGAAGTTGGAGCGGCCCAGCGTCCACACCTACAACCTGACCACGTCCATGGCCCTCACCGAGGACCGGACGATCAAGGAAGAGTGGTACGCCCGCCACTGGGTAGGCTGGACGCTCGCCCAGGCCGACGACAAAGCGGTGATCGCGGCGGCATTGCAGTCGAAGAACTCGTTCGAGGGCATGCTGTCATACGACAGCCCCGGCACGACGTTCGCCGAGACGGCCCTAGAACTCTGCGAGCGTCTGGGCACCGGCGCGGTTCTCCCGCAAGCGGTTCGATCATCCGAGCTTTGGGCCCAGCGCGAGGCGCGCGGAACCGTCCTGACCCTTTCCGATACCGAACAGGAAGACGTCGACGACGCCGTCCGCTTCCTGGCGGACATCGGTTATCCGGTCAGCGCTCCAATCGTCTGCGTCGAGACCCTTGGCCCTGACGTCTTCGGCCTGGCGAAGAACGAGACCATCTTCCTCTCGCGCCTGACGTTGAACCGGGGCGGCAACTTCCTGATCGGCACGATCCTGGAAGAGCACCTTCACCTGACCCAGGGCTTCGAGGACGAGAGCCGCCGGTTCCAGGACTTCCTGATCGACCTGGTCATCAAGTTCGCCCGCGACGCCATGCGTGCGCGCCAGGGCCGTCCGTCGCCGCCCGCCTTCGCCCCTAAGCCGCAACCGGCCGCCGAAGCGGTCGAGATGCCCTTCTAGGAGCCCGACATGATCACGCTTCCCGACGGCGTCTATATCGACCTCAAGGACGAGACCTATTTCGCGCAAGAGCGGCTCGGCTCGACCGACCTGTCTGTCCTGCATAAGGACCCGGCGTCGTGGTGGTATTCGAGCCGCCACAACCCGAACCGCCACCAGAAGAAGGTCTCCGACGAGATGATCTTCGGCTCGGCGCTGCACGCGCTGACGCTGGAGGGCGAGGCCGCCTACGAGGCGCGGGTCCGGATCAAGCCGGCTGAATATCAGGACGCCAAGACGGGCGAGTTCAAGCCCTGGAACGGCAACGCCGGGCCTTGCAAGGACTGGCTGGCGGAGAACGACCGTCCCGAGTTCCTGATCCTCACCGAGGACGCCGACCGGCGCGTCCGCCACATGGCGGCGCTGATCCTGAACCATCCCGAGCTGGGCGCGCCTATGCGCGGCGGCATGTCGGAGGTCGCGATCCTCTGGACCGACGAGTCCGGCGTGAAGCTGCGGGCCAAGATCGACAAGCTGCTCCCCAAATTCTCGATCGACCTGAAGAGCTACGGCGGCGACGCCAAGGGCCGGACGATCAAGGAGCAATGCCTCAACCTCGTCGCGTCCCGCTCGATGGACGTCCAGCGCTTCATGTACTGGCGCGCCCGCCAGCAAATGGCGTCGCTGCCGATCTACGGCGGCACGCCCGACCAGCAGGCCTGGATCAAACGTGTTGCGGCCGTCGAGACCTGGGACTGGTGCTGGATCTTCTATCGGCGCCGGGACGACGAGCGCGGCACCGCGCCGATCATCCAGCCCATCATCCGGCCGACCAACGACGCCAGCTTCGACAGCGGCCGGCAGAAGATGGACGTGGCCCTGGCCAACTATCGGACCTTCCGCGACCGCTTCGGCTTCGACGTGCCCTGGGCCGTCGTCGAGCAGGCCTGGGAGCCCGCCGACCACGACTTCCCGCCCTGGCTTTCGGAAGTCGCCGACCCCGTCACCTTCCCCGCTGATCAGGACAAAGCCGCATGAGCACCGCCGTCGCCATCCAAGAGCGCCCGACGCGCTCCGTTCTCGTCGACATGTCCACCCGCTTCGGCATGGAGCCCGCAGCCTTTGAGGCCACGCTCCGCTCGACGGTCTGCAAGGGCAATGTCTCGCGCGAGGAGTTCGCAGCGTTCCTCCTCGTCGCCAAGGAGTACGGGCTCAACCCCCTGACCAAGGAGCTCTATGCCTTCCCGGCCAAGGGCGGCGGCATCCAGCCCATCGTGTCGATCGACGGCTGGTCGCGGATCATCAACGACCACCCGCAGTTCGACGGCATGGAGTTCGTCGACACCCGCGAGGGCGGGGAATTGGTGGCGGTCACCTGCCGCATGTACCGCAAGGACCGGACGCGCCCGATCGAGGCGACCGAGTACATGTCTGAGTGCCGACGCTCGACGGACGTCTGGAAGCAATGGCCGGCGCGGATGCTGCGCCACAAGGCCATGATCCAGGCTGCGCGCTACTCCTTCGGCTTCTCCGGCATCATCGAGCCCGACGAGTACGACCGCCAGACCTCGGCGCCGGTCCAGCAGGTCCGCCGCCTTCACGACGGGTTCGAGGACGCCGCGCCCGAACCGCCGCGCGAACTCGACGCTCCGTTGCACGACGGCACGACCGGCGAGATCATCGACGCCGAAGTCTCGGAGATCACGGCCGACCCGGAACCCGAGCAGCCCACCCAGGACGACAAGAAGCTGCCGCCCGGCGTCGGCCCGGCCTCCCAGGTCCTGACGACCGTCAAGGCGCGCAAGGAGGCGTTCGAGGCCTGGGCCAGCAAGACCTCGGCAGCCGGACTTAAGGCCGCACGCGCCGACGCCAAATTCGCCACGCTCTGCAACGACATCGACGCCGGCGATCCGGAGGAGGTCGGCACGGGCGAGCAGATGCGGAAGTGGCTCGACGACCTGATCGACGAGCGCGAGCAGGCCGAGCGGTCGAAGGGCGGCGCCTGATGGCCAGCAAGAGCACCATGCAGGTTGGAGACCGTTTCGGGCGGCTCTCGGTCGTCGAATTGATCCACGACGCGAAGAACCCGAAGGCGCGCTGCCGGTGTGACTGTGGCGGCGAGACCGTCACCCAGCGCGGCTCGCTCCGCAACGGGCGCGCCCAGTCTTGTGGCTGCCTGAAGGTTGAAGGGCTGAAGGCCCGCGCCTCGACCCACGGACGGTCAAGGACCGCGCTCTACTCGCGCTGGAACAACATCGTGAACCGGTGCCGGAACCCGAAAGACGAATCGTACCCCAACTACGGCGGTCGCGGCATTCAGCTCGAATGGCCATCGTTCGAGGCCTTCGTCTCAGACATGGGCGAGCCTCCCGCCGGCGCATGGCTGGAACGCGTCGACAACGACGGGCCATACAGCAAGGCCAATTGCGTCTGGGCTACCCCGAGGGCCAACAGCGAGAACAAGCGCGTCTCCAAGACCTGGACGATTGACGGCGTGACCTATCAGAGCGCGCCCGAGGCGGCTCGGGCTCTGGCCGTCACGCCCAGCGTCATAGTTCGCGGCTGCAACGGCTACTCGCGGGACGGACGCTGGCATGCGCCCCGACCTGGCTGGTCCTGCCAGCAGAAATACGGAGGTGCGTGATGGTCTTTCGACATCCGCTGCTGCTGCGCCTCGCGGAGAAAGCGCCCCACTGCATGGTGTGCCATGCCCGAAACGAAGGTCAGGTCGTGGCGGCCCATTCAAATCAATCTCGGGATGGAAAAGCCACAGCGCTTAAGGCCAGCGACGCGGCGATCGCGTTCCTCTGCTGGACCTGCCACGGCCGGGTTGACCAGGGCAACGAGCCTAAGGCCGTCAAGGTCGAGCTCTGGGAAGGCGCGCACCGAGCGACCATGCGCTGGCTGGTGGAGTCGGGCCACTTCATCGTGAGCCCGGTTCCGACGCCGCCGCCGGTAATCGAGGCCAAACCCTCGCGACCGATCCCGAAGCGCAAGGCCGCGTGGCCCGAAGGTCGGAAACTGGAAAGCGCCGGCGCCATCCCCGCTCGCAAGGACCCGTGGCCGAAGGGGCGAAAGCTCCAGAGCCGCCCGTTCGCCAAAGCCACGACCGGGAGCGATGCGTGATGACGGACACCCCCTACTCGCTAACCCCTGAAGACGCCGACATCCTCCTCGTGCTGGTCTCGGCTAGCCGCGAGGGCCGTCGTTTGGTCATGGAACACTTCCTGGGCTCTCGGACGCCGGAGGCGGTCGCCGACCTCTTCAGCGAGTTCATCGGCCTCGCCAAATCCACAGTCGAGAACTGCCGCGAGATGGCGGAGCTGCTGCTGATCACCGAGGGCGACGTCCAGCCGACCCAGGCCGAGAAGATCAACATGCCGACCCTCGCCGGCGCCCTGAATGGCGTCCGGCTGGCCGACGGTATCAGCGAGGAAGGCCTCTGCGCCGGATGCGCCTTCAGGCTCGGCACGGTCGCGAACCAGTCCCCGGTGACGACGATCGACGCCGCCGACTGCAGCGAGATCGGCGGCCAGACCTTCCTTTGCCACGAAGACCTCGACGACCGAGGCCAGCCCTTCAAGGGCTGCCGTGGCTTCGCCCAGGCCCGCGCCAACGAGAAGCGCCCCGCCATTCAATCCGAGAGGAGCGCCTGATGGGCGAGAACAGCAACATCAGCTGGACCGACCGATGCCCGGTGTGAACCCGCTCACCGGTCGTCCCGGCCCAATCGCTAAGCCAGGCCGCGACGGTGACAAGCTTCAGGCCCGCGCGCGGGTCAACCAGTTAGTTCGTAAGGGTGATCTCCCGCATCCGAACAGCTTGCCGTGCACCGACTGCGGACACGTCTGGGCAGAAGGAGAGCGGCGCCATGAGTACGATCATCCGAGCGGGTACGTGGCAGAGCACCACCTGACTGTTGAGTCGGTATGCACGCGTTGCCACGCCAAGCGTGACAACCCCGAGGCCAGCAAAGACGCCTGCGTCAACGGTCACGCCTTCACAGACGAAAACACCGGGCGAAAGCCAAACGGCACGCGGTTCTGCCGCGAATGTCGGCGTGCCTTCGACCGCAACCGCAAACGACCGCCCGGCTACTGGCAGGCGGTCAACGCAAGAAGGGCCAAGCGAAATGGCTGAGAAAACCTCTATTTCGTGGGCCGATGGGACCTTCAACCCGTTCATCGGCTGCACCAAGGTCTCCCCGGCCTGCGACGGTTGTTACGCCGAAGCGATGATGGGTGAAGGCGGACGCTTCGGCCGCGCGGTGTGGGGCGCGCCAGGCAAGGGCGAAGGCACCAGGGTTCGCACGTCGGCCTCGAATTGGGCAAAGCCGCGCGCTTGGAACAAGAACCCGGCCAAGCACCTGTGGAAGGGAGACGGGCAGCCGCCTGCTGATTGGCGCCCCTTCGTCTTCTGCGCCTCCCTTGCCGACGTCTTTGACAACGCCGTGCCCACGGAATGGCGGCGCGACCTGTTTGACCTGATCCGCGAGTGCGAGAGCCTGACATTCCTGCTGCTGACGAAGCGGCCGAGCCTTATCGTCCGACTGTTCGACGCCGCCCACCAGGATCACGCCGACGCATGCCAACTGGCATGGCCTTCGAACGCCGCCATCGGCTTCACTGCCGTCACCCAAGCCGAGATGGACCGGGACGGCCGTCGCGCGCTGGGCGCCTATCACGCGCTGAACCCGGCCTTCTTGTTCTGGTCCGGCGAGCCGCTGCTAGAGCGCGTGATCATCCCTGACGACCTGCTGGCGCTTGGAGGTCGCTTCTGGGCCATCACGGGCGGCGAAACTGACCAAGGCAAGCACAAGGCCAGAGACACGCCAGACGGGGCCTTCCAGAGCGTCCGCGACCAGTGCTCGGCGGCCGGTGTCCCGTACCAGCACAAGCAGAACAAGGGCGGCGCCACCCGCGATCTCGACGGTCGCTTTCACGACGCAAGGCCAATTCCCAAGCGCAAGACGGAGAGCGTGTGATGAAGCCAAAGCTTCTCGACTTGTTCTGCTGCGCTGGGGGCGCGGCGAAGGGCTACGCCGACGCGGGCTTTGACGTGTACGGCGTCGACATCAAGCCTCAGCGGAACTACCCCTTCGCCTTCCATCAGGGCGACGTTCTCGATGTGCTGGCGGCCCTGATCGCCGGCGAGAAGGTGGCGTTCACGCACCGGGACGGCCGGGTTGAGCTGCTGGGCTTGGAGGACTTCGCCGGCCTTCACGCGAGCCCGCCTTGCCAGGCGCACACGTCGATGAAGACGATGCACAACGCCAAGGAGCACGAGGACCTCGTTCCAGAGACACGGGAGCTTCTCGTCGCCGCAGATCGGCTGTGGATCATGGAGAATGTCGTCGGAGCGCCGCTCGAGGACCCTGTCTTGCTGTGCGGGACGATGTTCGGCCTTGGCGTCGAGGATGCCGAGCTGCGCCGCCACCGCCTGTTCGAGACCTCGTTCCCGATCCTGATGGTTCCGCAATGCCAGCACGGCGCGCGGGACACGATCGGCGTCTACGGCGGCCACATCCGCAACCGTCGCCGGGCGCGGACCATAGGCATCTACGGCCAGGGCTGCCGCGATAGCCGGCGCAAGTTCGACAAGGGCGTGCCCGACTTCTCGATCGAGCAGGGTCGCGAGGCCATGGGCATCGACTGGATGACGACCGCGGAGATGAGCCAGGCCATCCCACCCGCCTACACCAACTGGCTAGGCCAGCGCCTGCTCGAGCAGATCCAAGCCCTCCAGTCCGCCGCCTAGCCCCTAATCAAGGACAGAGACAATGATGAGTGAACACCAGAACGGCCCGCGCTTGTCGCCGGAAGAGATCGCCGACTATCACGCCCGCTTCATTTCGTGCAATTCGGGCTTCGCTGAACCCGAGGGGCTGGTTCGCCCAGCGCCCAGCCTCACCACGCCGATCTTCCTTTCGCACGGTCCAGAACGGGCGCTGGACATGCTGCAAGAGCGGCTGCGCGAGCCCTGGGAGAAAATGCCGGGCGTCGCGGCCAAGAAGATCAACCGTATCCTTGTGGATCGGCGCGAGGCGGATGCTGCCATCGTGCTGCTCCGCGACGCGCTGACCAAGGCTCGATCGGCGTTCGACGCCCTCACGGCCGAAGATACCAACTTCGCCCAGTCCGTCCGCGACACGTTCGCAGATTACGGCGTTTTCGCGCACGTCAAGGCGGAGGCCTGACCCATGACAGAGACCCTAGACCTAGAGAAGCTGCGGGAACTGGCAGAGAAGGCCGACAAGGTCGCGCCGGGCCAGTGGGAGCACGACACCGACCAGAACGACGGAGCGTATGGCGCGGGGCCGAACAGCCGCCACGGCTTCGCATCGTACTTCATGATGGACGACAAGGGGCGTCGCCTCTTCGACTCCTACAACAGCGAGGTGGCCGAGGTACACGAGGAAGACGAAGGCGCTTGGGATGAAAACTCCCGTCGCCTGTTCGACTTTCTGGCCGCTGTAAGCCCAAAGGCCATCCTCGCGTTGGTCTCCGCCCTCTCCGCTGAAACAGCCGCTCGTGAGCGGGTGGAGAGTGAGAACAAGGCGTTGCGCGGCATTCGCCCACTGCAAGGCGACGACATGGTCGCGATGGTGAAGGCGCACCGGGCAAAATATGGCTCCGACCTCACCCAAGCCGTTCAGGCCGTGCGATCTGGCTGGACCACGGCGACGGAATGGCAAGACGCGTTCATCCGCGCCACCCAGGCAGAAGCCCGAGTGGTGGAGCTGGAGAAGGTGTTGAAGCCGTTTGCGGGGTTCGCCGAGCGCATCCCGGATGTGGTTCCGAACGCCGTTCTTGTCCACGCGGCCTTCCAGCAGCGTTGGGCTGACAAGGCGTTTGCTACGATCGGCGAGTTTAGGGCTGCCAACACTGCCCTCTCCCCCGCCTGCGGTACTGACCACGGGGGAGCGGAGCCGATCATCGAGGGGCTCAAGCAAGCCGCCGCTGGCGAAATCACGACACGCGAGGTTCGGGTCTCCCCCACTCGGGAAGGCGGTGAACCCCAATGACCCGCTGGAAAAAGCACGACGGTTCCGACGCGATCCCCAAGGACGTTGACCCTGACGATGTGCTCGAACTCGATTTCGGGTGGATTGGATGCACCCTGCCCGCCGGAGCCGTAGTCGGCTGGGATGAACTCCACCGCTACCGCAAGACTGGCGAGCGTAGCGACTGGCGCCCAGATCGACCGCCGCCGCGTGAAGTCGTCAGCGTCGATTTCAAGGCCGGGAAGGTCGAAGGCCGCAAGGTCACGCCGATGTTCCGAAAGGACGCGCCATGATCGCCGTCACCATCAAATGGCACGCCAGTAAGAACCCAGAGACGATTTGGAACAAGCTTGTCGCCCGCCTGGGCCGTGAGCCGACCGAGAAGGAAGCCGCCGACGAGGTGAAGCGCATCCTGGCGGAGGCTCGTCCATGACCCGCGAAGCCCGCACCAGCCTATCCTGCGCCCTGGTGGTGCTCGTGTTCACAATAGCCCCGCTGGCGGGCGTGTTTGCTTGGGGAGTGATGAGCCGTGGATAGCAAAGAGCGTGAGGCCGTGAAGCAGCGCACCCATTTTCTGAAGACGTGGCCCGAGCATTTCGAAGCCGTCATGTCAGGCGCCAAGCGCTTCGAGCTGCGCGTAAACGACCGCGACTTCCGTGTCGGCGATCGCCTGGAGTTGGCTGAATTCGACCCTGGCCTAGACGGAGGCTTCACCGGCCGCGAGTGCGACGTTGACGTGATCCACATCCTTCATGGCGGCGCGTTCGGCCTGCCCGAGGGCCACGTCATCATGTCGATCGCCAAGGCCGACGCCATCCTCGCCCTTCGGCCTGCTGGGGAGGTGGTGGCCTTCAAGGTCGGAGATGTCGTCACGATCACTCACGCCGTGCACAAATCGCGCGGATGGTCCGATGCGTGGGTTGATCCGATGGACGACATGATCGGCAAGTCGGGCATGATAGAAGCGGAAGAATACGGCGGGTACCGGATCGGCAAATACAATTTCCCACCCGAAGCCCTGCGACTTTCGCAAGCCGCCCCTCCTATCTCAGCAACAGAGAGGGAGAGCGCGTGACCTTCTTTCACGACAGCTTCCGGCCGCTTTCTGCGCTGACGGGCGTTCGCATCATCGAAGACGAGAACATGC
>JAYRLX010000092.1:0-11406 GCA_041905125.1 Caulobacter sp.
GGCCGAAGAGGTCGAGGAGATGATCGAGCCGGACGGCAAGATCCACGTCACCTGCGAGTACTGCTCGCGGATCTACAAGCTGGACCCGCCGACGGCGGGGTGAGGCGAAGGAGCGGACGGCCGTCGCCATCCGCTCCCGCTGAGGGCTTAGCTCAGGAGCTCCAGCCACCGGGCCGTGGCGCGGTAGTGGATGTGCGGGTGATCCAGGTCCTGCAGAAGGGTGTGGTTGAAGACCGAGAACACCTTTCGGATCGCCCGATCGCCATAGCCGAACGTCAGGGTGAGGCTGGCCGTGAAGAGGGCCGCGTGCTGGCCGGGCGGCGTGAACGGCTTGTGCCAGTGCACCTCGCGGACGAGCTGGTCCAAGACATCGTCGCGAACCTGGCTCACGCCGGTCCACGGATGCGGCTCGAACGCGGCGTGGCTGAGCTGATCGAGGCTGGTGATGAGCACGTTCTCGAGGACATGCAGCCGAACCTCGTGGCCGCCTGACACCACCTGGCCCTCGGCCACGTCAGGAGCCTCGATCGAACCGGGCGCTTGCTGGGGCGAGGCCATCTGCCATTGCGCGCCCTTCTCCAGCGAGAAATTTCCCGCGGAGTCGCAGTAGATCAGGCCCGTCGGGGCGTAGACGTTGCAGCCCACGGTCTGGGCGATCTCGTGAAGCAACTGCGAGCCGTCGGCGCCGGCCCCAACGCTGCAGCCGTAGAGGAAGAGGCTGGTCATCGTGCCTTGCAGCGGGCTGAACAGCGGATTCCAGATCGCGGAGTTGGCGTGATTGATGTGCTGATTTGGGGTGCCGAGTTGCTGACCCGCCCCGGTGACGATGACCCCGCTGGCGCCGTGGCCGACGATGCTGCCCGGCTGCGCGGCTGGTTTCTTTCCGCCCAGGCAGGACGCCAAGCCGCCGGCCGCCGTCTGGACCGACGAGTTGTTGCTCGCGGCGGGCGTGCCGGTCTTGGCGTAGCTCAGATAGAGATCGGGGCGGGTGGCGTCGATGGTCACGCAGCCCAACAGGGGCGCGGTCATCTTGGGCGACACGACGATGCCGCTCACGGGTGAGGAGGGCGGGCTTGCGTTAGAGGCGTGCGTGATCGCATCGCCCGAAGGGGCGTGGGTGGTGGTCATGGATTTTCTTCCTGAGAAAGGGAGGCGCTGCGCGCGCGGGGGCTAAGGCGGGCCGCCGGCGGGGTTGGCGGCCCGCCCGCCGTTCGGCGAGGGCGGAGGAGCGGTGTTGCGGCGGTGGTCCTCCGCCCGCGCCGTCAGCTGTATTTCACCGAGAAGGAGCCGTCGGCGGCTTGGGTCACGGTGGCGGTGTTGAACGGAGAGCCCGTGAAATCGATCAGGGCGTTATTGTTCGACACGGTGGTCACGTCGATGATCGCGCCTTCGATGAAGTTGCCGTCGGCGACGTAGAACTGGACGATCGGCGTCACGTTGTACTTTTCGTTCGGCGCGGCCTCGAAGGTCGCGATCGGTGACGGGATGCCGCTGCCGTTATCGCTGGCCAGGCCGAAGACGAGGTCGGCGGCCGGGGTGAAATCGGTCCCGGTGATGATTTCGAACGAACCGTTCTGCGCGCCGCCAGGGCTGGTCACCGGCAGGAAGCCGGTCGGCTGACCGTTTTCTTCGCCGTAGACGAAGGTGGTGCTGTCCTTCGTGTCCGTATTGACCTGGATCACGCCGCCGGAGTCGACCGTCGTGCCGGCGCTGACGCCTGGGGGCTGAGCCCAGTAGGCGAAGGTGGTCTCGGTGTACTTGACCGAGTCCCAGCCGCCGTTCGTGAGGTTGGGGAAAGTGCGCCAGGCGTTGGTGAAGATCGGCGTCGTACCGCCATTGGCGGTGACCTGCGGCGGTTGAAGGAACACGACGTAGGATTTGTTGAGGGTCGACTGATTGTAGACCTTGATGGTGTAGGTGGCCATCTGGATGGTTTCCTTGTGCGAAGTTATAGTATTTCAAGGTGATATTTCGACTAATCGGGCCAATTGCGATTGGTCGTTCGGGGCTTCCGACAAGGAAAAGTCTATTGATCTACGGGCTGGACAGATACGGTTTCTGGCTTCCTTAGAGCGCAAGTTGGGGTGCTCAAACTTGCTCTGGGCTCAAGGGTCGATTGGCTGGGTCAAGTCTTCCAGGAAGGCCAGCAGGTGGCCGGTCGCGCTGCGTCGTAGGCCGCGTATGACGCGCAAGAGCTCGAATTCCTCGGAGGCCAGGCCCTCGACGGTGTGGCTGTCCATTTCTCCGCGGCCCAGCACCAGCCAATCGAGGGAGATATCCAACACCTCGGAGATGCGCGCCGCGTTTTCCAGCGACATCGGACCATTCTTGCGCCAGCGACTGATGGCGCTCTCGTGCACGTCGAGGTCCAGCGCCAAGGCCATCATCTTGGAGATGCCGCGACCCTTGATGGCGCGGCTCAGGCGATCCCCCCTGGACTCCATCCCCAGCCCACTCAACGGGCGGCCGTAGCCGAGCCCATCCCAAGCGAATGCTGTGGTGCAACCTATGTCAGTATCAATACAAAATATAGCCTATGATTGTATAGCTCGGCGCAGTCGCCCGCCGGTCGCTTAAGCGAGGCTGGGAAATGGGGGAAGCAGAGCCGCCCACGCGCCGTTACGGGCGGTGTTCAGCGAGCGGGCCGCTCCGTGATCGGAACGGCCCCGAAGTCATGAGCGACGGCTTCAGTTGTATTCGACCGTGAACGCACCGTTCGCATTCTGGATCACGGTCGCGGAGGTGTGCGGAGCGCCGGCGAAGTCGATCGAGGCGGCTTTGCTGGAGACGGCGGTCACGTCGATCGTTTCACCGGGGCTGTAGGCGCCGTCAGCCACGTAGAATTTCAGCTCGACGGGCGTGATGTTGTAGGTCTCGTTCGGCGCCGCCGCGAAAATGGCCACTGGGGCCGGAACGACGCCGCCATTGGGCGCGGCTAGGCCGAAAACAAAATTGTTCGCGGGCGTGAAGTCGCTGGCGGCCACGATCTCGAAGGATCCGTCTTGCGCGGCGCCAGGACTGGTCACCGTCGAAAAGCCTGTCGCGCCCGTGTTGGTGAACTGCACGGTGTCTCGCGTTGCGGTGTTCACGGGCGCCACGCCGCCGGAGTCGACAACGGCGCCGGGGGTCAGGGCCTCCGCCGATTGCGCCCAGTAAGCATAAGTGCTTTCGCTATAAGAAACGGTGTCCCATCCGCCGTTCGTCAGATTTTCAAATGTCACCCAAGCATTTGTAAAAACGGAAGAAGTCCCAGAATTACTGTTAACGATCGGCGGCTGCATAAAAACAGCATAGGATTTATTGAGCTGGGATTGGTTGTAGATTTTGATGCTGTAGGTCGCCACTGCTTATCCTCCTTGATCGGGTATAGGCGAGCGTGGCCGACCGGATCTCTAAGCGGCGCTTTGAGAGCGACCAGGTCTTGACGCTCACTGTGCCTTAGCAGGAATACAACCTAAATCAGTGTTCTCCAAAAATATAGCCCTAGGATTGTGTTTTGGCGCGCCGGAAGGCGGCCGCTTTGTGCGGTCGGTCTCGCCTGCCTGATCGGCTAGAGGCCCGTTCAGTTCACTTTCAGCGCCGCGCCGGGCAGGTGCAGCGAGAACTCAGGGATTTCGGCGTCGAACAACTCGCCGTCCTCGGTCACCATCTGATAGCTGCCGCGCATCGCGCCAGACGGTGTGGGCAGGGGGCAGTTGGAGATGTAGCGGAACGCCTCGCGAGGCTTCAACTCCGGCTGTTCGCCGACCACGCCGGAGCCCTCGACCTCGTTCACGCGATTGAGGCCGTCGGTGATCGTCCAGCGGCGGGAGACCAGGGTGACGGTCTCGCCGCCATGGTTCTCGATCTCCACCGTGTACGACCACAGATAGACGCCATCCTCGGGCGAGGACTCCTCGGCCGCATAGGTCGGGAACACGCGCACGACGATGTCGCGCGTACGCGCCTCGTAGCTGGTCGCGGCCTGGCCGCGCCGCCGGCGCATCCGCTGCATCGGCGGGGAGGTCTCACGCCTGATCGAGCGCACGGGTCACATCTCGCGTCAGGTCGGCTAGGCTTTCCAGGCCCACGGACAGGCGCACGCCGCCTTCGGTGACGCCCAGCAGCGGGCGCTCCGCCTCGGGCACCGAGCGGTGGGTCGTGGTCGGCGGGTGGGTCGCCATCGACTTGGCGTCGCCCAGATTGTTGGAGATGTCGACGATCTCCAACGCGTTCAGGAACTTGAAGGCCGCCTCGCGCGAGCCCAGGTCCAGCGCGATCACCGTGCCGCCGCCGCTCATCTGTTTCTTGGCGATCTCGTAACCCGGATGGTCCTTGCGGAACGGGTAGAGGACGGTCTGGACCTTCTTGTGTTCGGCCATCACGTCGGCAAGGGCCGCCGCGGTCTCGGCCTGGCGGCGGACGCGCAGGTCCAGGGTTTCGAGGCCTTTCAGCATCACCCAGGCGTTGAACGGCGACAGGGCCGGGCCGGTGTGGCGCACGCTGTCGCGGTAGAACTCGTCGTTGATCGCCTCGGTGGTCAGGATCGCACCGCCCAGCACCCGGCCCTGGCCATCGATGTGCTTGGTGGCCGAATAGACCACGACGTCGGCGCCCAGCTTCAGCGGCTGCTGGAAGATCGGGGTGGCGAAGACGTTGTCGACGATGACCTTGGCGCCGACGGCGTGCGCCATCTCGGCGACCGCGGCGATGTCGGTGATCTCCAGCACCGGGTTCGAGGGCGTCTCGATCAGCACGGCCTTGGTGTTCGGGCGGATCGCGGCTTACCACGCCTACAGTTCCGTGGAGTCGAAGAACGAGGTCTCCACGCCTAAGCGTGGCAGCCACTCGGCGATGATCCAGCGGCACGAGCCGAACAGGGCGCGGCCGGCCACCACGTGGTCGCCGGCGCGAACCAGGCCCATCAGCGAGGCGTGGATCGAGGCCATGCCGGTCGCCTGGGCGCGGCAGACCTCGGCGCCTTCCAGCAAGGCCAGGCGATCCTCGAACATCTTCACGGTCGGATTGTTGAACCGCGAATAGACGAAGCCGGGCTCGTCGCCCGCGAAGCGGCGGTCGGCGCCCTCGGCGCTGTCGTAGGTGA
The DNA here is from genome assembly GCA_041905125.1 of Caulobacter sp. Lineage (GTDB taxonomy): Bacteria > Pseudomonadota > Alphaproteobacteria > Caulobacterales > Caulobacteraceae > Caulobacter. The sequence goes on from JAYRLX010000092.1 coordinate 5,084, forward strand.
AGCCTTGCGTCAGGTAGAGGGCCTCGGCCGTCTCCATGAACTGCGAGCGCGCGATCCCACCGCGGATCAATTTCGTCGCGACATCCCAGTCATTCGGATCTTCGGCCACCGCCTTACCTCCTACGCGTAAAACGCGGGCATAAGGAGGGGGAGGGGACGCTGGGTCAAGCCACAACACCGCTCGCAAGGCGGAAGAATTGTCACGCTTCGTTTGGTCGATTGTCCCACCCACGCCGATTTGCGGCGAGCCTTGCGTTTGCGGCCGCGTTTGGCGAGTGTCGCGCCGATGACCGACGCACACGCCGCGGGGATTCTGCCCTGCCAAACGATCGAGGACCTGATCGCCGAGGAGGCGATCACCTCAGCCACGCCGTTCGACGCCGACCAGGTGCAGCCCGCCAGCCTGGACCTGCGCCTGGGCGCGCGGGCCTGGCGGATTCGCGCGTCCTTCCTGCCGGGTCTGCACCGTCGCGTGCCCGAGCGTCTGAAGGACGTGGCCATGCACGAGTTGGACCTGACCAAGGGCGCGGTGCTGGAAAAGGGCTGCGTCTACATCGCCGAGATTCAGGAGCGCCTTGCGTTGCCCGGCAACGTTTCGGCGCGCGGCAATCCCAAGAGTTCGACCGGCCGGGTGGACGTCTTCGTGCGGTTGCTGACCGATCACAGCCGCGCCTTCGACGATGTCGACGCGGGCTATGAGGGGCCGCTCTACATCGAGATCGCGCCGCAGACCTTCTCGGTGCTGGTGCGCGCCGGCACGCGGCTGAACCAGCTGCGCCTGAAGAGAGGCGAGCCGGCCAAGCTGTCGATCCGCAGCGTCGGCGTCGACCTGACCGCCGGCGTCGTCGGCTTCCGGGGGCGTCGCCATGCTGGCGTCGTCGACCTGGACCACGAGGACGGCCACGATCCGCGCGACTTCTGGGAACCGCTGGAAGCCCGCCACGGCGAGCTGCTGCTGGATCCTGGCGAGTTCTACATCCTGGCCAGCAAGGACGACATCGAGATCCCGGTGATGGAAGCGGCCGAGATGACGCCGATCGACCCGTCGGTCGGCGAGTTCCGCGTCCACTACGCCGGCTTCTTCGATCCTGGCTTCGGCACCGACGAGGCGCTGGCGCGCGGCTCCAAGGGCGTGCTGGAGGTCCGCAGCCACGAGACGCCGTTCCTGCTGGAGGACGGTCAGACCGTGGCGCGCCTGGTCTACGAGCCCCTGACGGCGCGTCCGGCGCGGCTCTATGGCGAGGGCGGATCGCACTATCAGCGCCAGGGCCTGAAGCTCTCGAAGCACTTCAAGGTGTGGTCCTGACCGCTCACGCGGCCCTGTCGCAGGGCCGTCGCGCGGCAACGCGCCGCACTACATCTAGTGGACAGTGCGTGTTGTTGCACAAATGCTGGTCTCGTCCTCGCGGGCGGTGATCTTCTGAGTCGCCGAGCGGAGAGGGCGGCGGAAGATCACGGAGGCCTGCTTGGCCCGTCATGCTCAAGACCCGTTCCTGGTCCTTCAAGGTCGCGTTGACGCCTGGGAGCGCTGCGCGCGCATCCCGGGCTGCGACAAGGCGATCTGGCGACAGGACGCCCAGGGGCGCGTGATCCGCTGGTCCGACTTCGGCGACCGTTTCTCGCGCTATGGCTGGGAAGTGGTCAGTCGAACGCGTCCTGGGGTGTGGGGCCGCGCCCTCGCGGTCAAGCGACTCGAGGCGGTGCATTGGCGCGGGGTCGTAGGCGACCCCGTCGTGCGTGATCCCTTTCTGGACCAACGCGCCGCCTGAAAACATCAAGTCTGTCCGTCATTTAGTTTGGTTTGCATGACAAAATGACAAGATCGCTTGACATCAGATCGACTTTTCATGACAAACACCCTTGTCATTTCGACGAGGAGGCTTGTCATGAAGAAGATCGCCCAGCGCGCACCCGTCAGCCGTACCGATAAGCTGGCCATGGGCATGGCCGCCAGCTCTGGCGCCATCGTCACCGCCGTCTGCGCGGTGCGCGACATGGGCGGTCCGCTCCTGGCGACCATTGTCGGCGTGGGTTTGGCCGTGCTCGCCGCGATCGTGCTCTTCGTCTTCCGCGATCGTTCGCCCGCGCCGGAGGCTGAAACGCCTGCGGAGCAGGACGGCGCCGTCGAAGCGCTGGCCGCCCTTTAGTCGTAAGCGGATAGGGGGTCATCGATGAGCGAACACATCAACCGACAAGCGCGTCGCCAGGCGATCGCGCTGAGGGGACTGCTCGGAGCCTTTCTGATCGGCGCGGTCTGCGGCGCGGGCTACTACATCGCCAAGGATATGCGCCTGACGATCCCGCCCGCCATGATCGGAGTCATCATGGTCATCATGGTCGTCTTGGTCGCGCTGGGCTCCGTCGCCAGCGTCGCCTATTGGCGCAACATCGATGAGGCGGCTCGCGAAGCCCACAAGTTCGCGTGGATGTGGGGCGGCTCGACGGCGATGCTGCTGGCGCTGCCGGTCCCGTTCCTGATCGGCGACGCTCGCCTGATCGCCCTGATGGGGCAGCGACCGCCGACCGAGTGGGTCTCCATCGGCCTCGTGGGCCTCATCATCGTGCAACTCGTGGGCTACGGCCTGGCCTGGGCCGGTTGGTGGCTGCGTCAGCGCTAATCGCGAAATCGAAGGGAGGCCGTCATGGCCCAGACTATGCCGACCTGGTCCAAATGGACCCTGTTCGCCGCCGGCGCGGTCGCGCTGTCCGCCATTCCGCTCTGGCTGGGCCTGGCGCGGCCGTTCTCAGGCCCGGCGATGCTGGTCGCGATGCTGGCGTGGGTCCTGGTCTACATGGCTTATGTCTATGTCGGTTCCGCCCGGCTGAAGGCCCACAAGATCGGTCCGGTCATGCGACGGTATCGCCGCCGCCTGGCCGCGGCGATGCTGACCTACACGGTCGTGCTGATCGCATCGCTGTGGCTGCTGCGAGGCGCGCACCTCGCCGGGCCGCTGCTGTGGATCGTGGCCGCTGCTCCGGCTGTTCCGATCCTTGGGGTGCTGGTCGCCATGGGGCTGTACCTGAGGGAGGAGCCCGATGAGTTCGAACGGATGATCCACGTTGAGGCCATGCTTTGGGGACTTGGCGCGGTGCTGGCCGTGACCACGGTCTGGGGGTTCCTCAGCAACGCCAATGTGGTTCCCGCACCGCCGCTGTTCCTGGTGTTCCCGCTGTTCTGCCTGGCCTGGGGCTTCAGCCAGCCCTTCATCCGGAGGCGGTACCAATGAAGAACCGCCTGAAGGTCCTCCGCGCCGAGCGGGACTGGAGCCAGGCTGATCTCGCCGATCGGCTCGAGGTGTCCCGCCAGACCGTCAACGCCCTCGAGACGGGCAAATACGATCCCAGCCTGCCTCTGGCGTTCAAGATCGCGCGGCTGTTCGGCCAGCCGATCGAGGCGATCTTCCAGGACGAGGCCTGAGCCTCGTCCTTCCGGGGCGAAGCCGCCCCGAACCGTTCCTTCAATCCGCAACGCTCGGCGCCTTTCGCCGAACCCTTCCGCGCGCCTCGTTCCCAAGGAGAGAGCACGATGCAAAAGCTGATGCCCCGCGCCCATCTGTTCGCCGTCGTCATGGCGATCCTGGCCGCGCTCGGCGTGTTTGGCGGCCGCGCCCACGCCGCCGACCGGATGACCGTCACCGTCACCGGCAAGGGCCCCGACGTGGTGCTGATCCCGGGCCTGGCCTCGTCCGCCGCCGTCTGGGACGGCGCGGTCAAGCAGCTCTCGGCCTCGCATCGCGTCCACGTCGTCCAGGTGGCGGGCTTCGCCGGCGCGCCGGTCGCGGGCAACGCCGAAGGCCCGGTGGTCGAGCCGCTGGTCGAGGCGGTCGACGCCTACATCAAGGCCAACCACCTGAAGTCCCCGGCGGTCATCGGCCACTCGATGGGCGGCTTCACAGGCCTGCTGCTGGCCCAGCGTCATCCCGAGGACGTTGGCCGCCTGATGATCGTCGACAGCCTGCCATTCTTCTCGCTGCTGTTTTCGCCGACCACCACGGCCGAGAGCATCAAGCCGCAGGCCGCCGCCATGCGCGACGCGACCATCGCCATGAGCCCTGAAGCCTTCGCCAGCCAGCAGGCCATGGCCGCGCCGCGCTACGTGAAGTCCGCCGAAGGCCAGGCGCTGATGCTGGCCTGGTCGAAGGCCTCGTCGCAATCGGTCGTCGGCCGGGCGATGTACGACCTCCTGACCACCGACGCTCGTCCGGGCCTGGGCGCCGTCAAGGCCCCGACGACGCTGCTCTATCCTTTCGATCCGACGCTCGGCGCGCCGGTGACGACCATCGAGAAGATCTACGCCGACGCCTATGACGGCCTGCCAGGTGTCACCCTCAAGCGCGTCGATGACAGCCGCCACTTCATCATGCTGGACCAGCCGAAGGCCTTCGCCGAGGCGGTCGAGACCTTCCTGAAATAGCTCCCTGGCGATCGGCCCTTGCCGTCGCCGCAAACCCAGCCAACGCTCAATCCATCCCTAGGAGTGACCATGCTTCGCGAACTGAACCGCCACGCCCGCCGCCTTTGCACGGGCCTGATCTCCGCCATCGCCCTGGCGGTCGCCGGGCCGGCCCTGGCCGAGCCCGCCCTGTGGGCGATCAAGGATAAGGACTCGACGATCTACCTGTTCGGCACGATCCACATCCTCAAGCCTGACACCCAATGGCGCTCGGCCAAGATCGACCAGGCCTTCAAGAACAGCGGCGACCTGACGCTGGAGATCGTGGGCGCCGACGACCCGGCGGTAATGCAGCCGCTGGTGCTAAAGTACGGCCTGGATCCGGCTAAGCCGCTGTCCAGCAAGATCGGCCCCGAGGCCTTCAAGCACGCGGCGGAGCTGGCCCAGGGCGGCGGCGTGCCGCCCCAGGCGCTCGAAGCCATGCGGCCCTGGCTGGCGGCCGTGTCGCTGTCGATGGCGCCGGTGATCAAGGCCGGCTACGACCCCCGCAGCGGCGTGGAGCAGGTGCTGGTCAAGGCGGCGACCGAGACCGGCAAGGCCAAGAACGGTCTGGAGACGCCTGAGCAGCAGATCCGCTTCTTCGCCGACCTGCCGCCCAAGACCGAGGCCGACTTCCTGCGCGCGACCCTGGACGATGTCGACGAGGGCGTCGCCAAGATCGACAAGATGGTCGCCGCCTGGGCCGCCGGCGACGTCACCGAGCTGGAGAAGCAGTTCGTCTCCGAGATGAAGGGCGACTATCCCGAGCTCTACGAGCTGCTGCTGGTCAAGCGCAACCAGGACTGGGCGAACCAGCTGAAGACCAAGCTGGCCGGCTCCGGCGTCAGCTTCGTCGCGGTCGGCTCGGGCCATCTCGTGGGTCCCGACAGCGTGCAAGCCCAGCTGGCCAAGCTCGGGATCAAGGCCCAGCGGATCGAGTAGGAGCCTGCGGCCCTCCCGCCGGGGAGGGCCGCTTACTCCGCCGCCCGGGAGGGCATGTAGATCGACCGCTTGGGCGTGCTCATCACCCGCCCCAGCATCGGCTCGAACGCCTCCAGCGGCATCGACTGGAAGTTCGGATCGAAGGCTTCCTGGTCGTACACGTGGCAGAACTTGGCCGTGTGCTCGAAGTCCGGATGGCCTCGGAACTGGTCGCGCAGGTTCCGGTCCAGACCCAGGTGGTGGAAGAAGTAGTAGCCCTGGAAGATGGCGTGGTGCGCCACCATCCAGTGGTTCCGCTCCGACACGAAGGGCTGAAGGATCGCCGCGGCGATGTCGGCGTGATTGCGCGGCCCAAGAATGTCGCCGATGTCGTGCAGCAGGGCGCAGACGACATATTCCTCGTCCTCGCCGGCCTGGTGGGCGCGGGTTGCGGTCTGCAGGCTGTGCTCCAGCCGGTCGATGGCGAAGCCGCCGCAGTCGCCTTTCAGCAGGTTCAGGTGCGCCACCAGGCGCTTGGGCAGGTCGCGGCCGAACTCGGCCGACGCGCTGGCGATGATCGCCCAGTCCTCGGCCGTGCCGTCGACCATGGCGTGGAACTTGGCCCGATCATGGGCGTGCGGATCAACCGCGCCGTCGGCCATGGCGTTTCTCCCCAAACGTCTGTTTGAGGTGATCGTGCGCCCGAAGCCGGGAGCCGTCAACGCGATGGAGGGGACCTTGGAGCGGGCGGGGGGAATCGAACCCCCGACATTCAGCTTGGGAAGCTGACGTTCTACCTCTGAACTACGCCCGCCAAAGGGAGGACCCGTTTAGCCCGGCTCGGGGCGACGCTCAAGCGTCGGCTTGATTTGATTTTCGAACGATCGCCTCAGGCGTCGGCCTCGGCTTCGGGGGCCTCGTTCGCGCCGACGCATCGGGCCAGCATCTCGGCCAGAGCGCTGACCTCGAT
>JAYRLX010000542.1:0-2043 GCA_041905125.1 Caulobacter sp.
GCCGGCGTCGATGGCGTTGTCGACCAGCTCCTTGATGGCGCTGGCCGGCCGCTCGACCACCTCGCCGGCGGCGATGCGATTGACGGTTTCGGGCGGCAGGCGGCGGATGGGCATCAAGCGAACTTTCGGACGGGCTGGTCGTCCATCCTAGATCGATTCCGCCCGCCTTCGCCGCAAGGGTCGCGCCCGCGCCTTTCGCGCCCGAATAAGGCCAAGCTTCCGCCACACGGTCCTCCGAGGGTTGAGCCCACACAGGGGAGGGGTGCGATGCGGACGATCCTGACAGGCTTGATGCTGGCTGCGGCGATGACGGGCGGCGCGGCGCGCGCCCAGGTCATCGACGATCCCCAGGCCAATGTGGTCGAGGCGCTGGTGGTCAGCGCCAAGCTGCCGGGGCCGGCGTGGTGGCGTGTGTCGGACGGCGACACCACGATCTATGTGATGGGAACGCCCAGCGCCCTGCCCAAAGGCATGGCCTGGGACAAGTCCGTGCTGGAGCGGCGGCTGGACGGCGCCTTCGCCGTGGTGACGCCGCCGGAATGGCGCGCGGGCCTGACCGATATCCCGGGCCTCCTGAAGCTCCGCAAGAGTTTGAAGGGCGACGGTGATTGGGCGCGGAACTCGCCGGTCCTCGCCGCGCGCCTGCAACGATCCTGGACGGCCGTCGAGCCCAAGGATCCGAACGGCTGGAAGGACTGGAAGCCGTTGTTCGTGGCCCTGCAGCTCAACAACAAGGCCAACAGCCAGGCACAGCTCAAGGTCTCCGAACCCGACCGGACCATCGGCGACCTGGCCCGCAAGCGGCGGGTGAAGACGCGGCCGGCGGCGGTCCACAAGGCCATGCCGATGCTGAAGTCGCTGGTGCGCGAGCATAGCGAGGAGGCCGGGCTGACCTGCCTGTCCGAAACGCTGGACGCGACCGAGGCGGGGCCGGCGCCGATCCGCGCCGCCGCCGACGCCTGGGCCCAGGGGCGGGTCAAGGACGCCCTGGCCGGCCCCCGCAGCGCCGAACGCTGCGAACTGCTGATGCCCGGCGTCGCCGACCTGAAGCGCCAACTGGTCGATGACGAGGTCCAGGCCCTGACGGACCTCCTGAAGACCCCCGGCCACGCGGTGGCCTATTTCCCGCTGCGCGCTTTGGTCGCCGAGAACGGCGTGCTGGACAAGCTGCGGGCGCGCGGGATCACCGTGCGGACGCCGGCGGAGGGGTAGGGGGTATCGCGAGCTTTAATACACCCGACCTCCCCGGCGAATGCCGGGGCCCAGATTCATCCGAAGAGGTTGGGGATGATGCGAGATACGCGGCGCCGTTCCGCACCATGTCGCGGGTTCGATCTGGGTCCCGGCATTCGCCGGGAAGATCGGATTGTAGAGCGCCCTCAAAACGAAAACGGCCCGGAACCGCGAGGCTCCGGGCCGTTCTGTATCTCGGCGGAAGATCCGGCCTTAGAGGCCCGGCAGCTTGATGCCGCCCTTCTTCTCGCGGCTGATGACCACGCCGCCCGTGCCGACCAGCTTCTTGAGGCGAGCCTCTTCGGCGGCGGCGTCGACTTCCATCGGGGCGTTGGCGCCGGCTTCGGCGGCCGTCGTCACGTTGGTGGTCTTCTGGCCCTTCTTCCAGAACATCACCTTGCTGGCGAAGCTCTCGTCCTTGTGGGCCAGGTCGCCGTTCTCGTCGTCGACGACGAAGCGGATCAGCGGGTCGGCCTTGTCCGAGCCGGCGCGGGCGACCAGCAGCTTTTCGCCTTCCGAGCGGCCGGCGGCGTTGCTCTGGCCGATCAGGGCGGCGCGGGCCGCGCTTTCAGGCTGCAGCTCTTGCGGGCGCGGCTCGCCGGGCGCCGGCGGACGCAGCGAATAGTCGGGCGGAACCACCAGCGGGGCCTTGCTGACCACGCGGAATTCGTCGGGGACGACCTTGTCCATCCCCAGGGCCTTCTTGGTCGAGGTGCAGCCGGCCAGGCCGATCGCGGCCACGACGGTCAGGGCGCTAACAGCGGCGACCCGTATGAAACTCATCAAACCAAGCTCCAGCAGAGCCGACCC
>JAYRLX010000093.1:0-11353 GCA_041905125.1 Caulobacter sp.
GAGACGGTCGACGTCTTCATCGAGAGCGCCTGGTTTGAACCGATCCGCATCGCCCAGACGGGCCGCGCCACCGGCATCAACAGCGATGCCCAGTACCGCTTCGCCCGCACGGTCGACACCGGCTCGGTTGTCCCGGGGATCGAGCTGGCCACCAAGCTGATCCTCGAGCTCTGCGGCGGCCAGCCGTCGGAGATCGTCGTCGCCGGCGAGGCCCCGGCCGCGCCGAAGGGCTTCGCCTTCGATCCGGCCTATGTCGAGCAGCTGTCGGGCCTGTCGGTGTCGGCCGATCGCGCGCGCCAGATCCTGGTCGCCCTGGGCTTCGACGTGAAGGACGGCTCGCCCTGGACCGTCACCCCGCCGACCTTCCGCCGCGACGTGGAAGGCAAGGCCGACCTCGTCGAGGAGATCGCCCGCATCGCCGGGTACGGCGCCCTGCCCTCGACGCCTCTGCCGGAGGTCCCGCGCGCCGTCGGCGGCGTCCTGACCGCCAAGCAGGCCCGCGCCCGCATGGCGCGCCGGGCTCTGGCCGCCGCCGGCTACGCCGAGGCTGTGACCTACAGCTTCACCAGCCGCAAGACCGCCGAGCTGTTCGGCGGCGGTCAGGCCGAGCTGCTGCTGGCCAATCCGATCGCCTCGGAGCTGGACTGCATGCGCCCGTCGCTGCTGCCCAACCTGATCGAGGCCGCCGGCCGCAACGCCCGCCAGGGCTTCCCGGACGCGGCCCTGTTCGAGATCGGCCCGACCTTCCACGGCGACAAGCCGGCCGACCAGCGCACCGTCGTTTCGGCGATCCTGGTTCCGAAGGCCCCGCGTGGCTGGGACAAGGCTCCGCAAGGCGACGTCTTCACCGTCAAGGCCGACCTGCTGGCGCTGCTGGAAGAGCTGGGCGCGCCGGTCGCCTCGCTGCAGACCGCACAAGGCTCGGCCTCGTCCTGGTGGCACCCGGGCCGCTCGGCGCGCCTGCAGCTGGGCCCCAAGGCGGTGATGGCCGAGTTCGGCGAGATCCACCCGGCGGTCCTCAAGGCCCTGGACGTGGCCGGCCCGGTCTATGGCTTCGAGATCACCCTGGAGGCGATCCCCGAGCCGAAGAAGAAGTCGGTCAAGACGCGCCCGGCCTTCTCGCCCTCGGCCCTGATGCCGCTGACCCGCGACTTCGCCTTCCTGGTCGAAAAGACCAAGGCCGCCGGTGATCTGGTCAAGGCCGTGGCCGGCGCCGACAAGGCGCTGATCACCGCCGCGCGCGTGTTCGACGTCTACGAAGGCCCCGGCGTCCCGGACGGCTTCAAGTCGGTCGCGATCGAGATCGTGGTCCAGCCCCGCGAGGCCACCCTGACCGAGGCCGAGATCGAGGCCCTGTCGGCCAAGGTCGTGGCGGCGGCGGAGAAGGCTGGGGGGAAGCTGCGGTCGTAATCTCCTTCTCCCCTTGCGGGAGAAGGTGGCAGCCGTAGGCTGACGGATGAGGGGTCGCTTAGGCGGCCCCTTTTTCGTTGGATAGGGCGATCAACCCCTCATCCGGCGCTGCGCGCCACCTTCTCCCGCAAGGGGAGAAGGGAGCTGGATTGTGCAGTTTTCAGGCGCCAAGCCTCGCCACAGGCAAAACCCGCCCGCCTCCGCGACCGAACGTCCCTGTTCCGGGCAAGCCCTTGCGCGGTGGCGGATGTCACGCTACCTGTAAGAAGCGCTAACTGGACTCATCGCTTCCACATGCAATCGACCTTCGCCTTCGCCGCTTTCGTGACCACCGGCCTCGCCGCCGTGGCTGCGATGTCGTGCGCGGTGTCGATGTGGAACATGATTAATCAGATTAAAACCGTGCGAGTTCGAACGGGGCAAAATCGGCGCAAGCAGCGGTAGGAAACCTACCAAAACCAAAGCCGAAGGATCGCAAGATCTCCAAAAAGCCCCGCTCACCTGAGCGGGGCTTTTTTGTTGCGCGGTTCCTCGGTCCTCCAAATCTCTCAGATTCAAGGACCAAACCCATGAGCTACCTGCCCTCTCCACCCGCCTTCCACAGCGACGCCGACGGCGTCACCGTGCACCAGTTGCTGCTGGCCGCGCAGGATGCGCCCAGCGCGCTCGACGCCGTTCGCCAAGGCCTGGCCGACAGCGGCGCCGAACTGTGCGGCCTGACCCTGAAGCCCGTCGGTCAGATCGTCGAAGCCTCGCTCCGCGTCCGCCACCTGGGCGACCAGGCCGCGCGCCTGCTGGCCCGCGACCTCGCCGCCTGGCCGGGCGTGAGCTCGGCCTCGGTCGAGCATCAGTGGGTCCGTCCGTGCGCGTAGACGATCTCGCCCCCGAAGAAGACACCCTTGCTTCTTTTAGGCGTCGCCTCTTCCTCGTCACCGCCGAGGACACGCCCGACGCCCTGATGCGCGTTCTGGGCGTGGCCTCGGTCCAGCAAGCGCGGCTGCGCGCCCTGTCCGCCGTTCCCGAGGGCCAGCACATGGCCATTCGCCTCGAGATCGACGACCAGGGCGACGCCCGCGCCGAAGCCCTGGCGTCGCGCCTGGCCGCCTGTCCGGCCGTGCGCGGCGTCGGCTTCGGCTGGCGGCAGTAGCTAGGCCGCCAGGAGTTCGTCGGCAGGCCCGAAGAACTCGTACTTGATACGGTCAGGCGAGACGCCGGCCGCGGCCAGCCCCGTCACCAGCGCCCGCATGAACGGCCGAGGACCGCACAGATAGAAGTCGGCCGTGTCGAAGGGCGTGTTGGCCTTCAACCAGTCGATGCCCACCATGCCGTCCACGTCGTGGGTCACGCCCACCGCATCGCTGGGCAAAGGCTCGCTATAGAACGTCGCCACCCGGGTGCGGCCATGCTCGGCCGCCAGGCCGCGAACATGGTGCGCCATCGCATGGACGCGGCTGTTGATCGCCCCATGGACGAAATGGGTCTCAAGCTCGGGGTGATCCTTGGCGATCGCCTCAAGCATGGCGACCATCGGGGTCAAGCCGACGCCGCCGCTCAGCAGCACCACCGGCCGATCCGACGTCGGCGCCAGATGGAAATCCCCCGCGGGCGGGGTCGCCTCGACGATGTCGCCCTCGGCCACGACGTCGTGCAGGAACACCGAGCCGCGGCCCTCGTCCTCGCGCTTGACCGAGATGCGATAGGTCTCGCCGTTGGGCGCCGCCGAGATCGAGTAGTTGCGCTTCAAGCCCTTTTCCGAGGGCGTGTCGAAACGGAAGGTCAGGTACTGGCCCGGCCGATGGGCGATCACCGCCCCGCCATCGCGCGGACGCAGGACGAACGAGGTGATGACCTTGCTCTCGCGGATCTTCTTTTCGACCACGAACGCGCGCCAGCCGACCCAGCCCCCCGTCGCCGCGGCCGCGGCCTCGCGGATCGCCGCTTCCCGGCCCTTCAGGATGTCGGCCAGGAACCAATAGGCTTCGCCCCAGGCCGTCAGAATATCCTCGTTGGCCGCTTCGCCCAGCACGTCGACCAGCGCGCCGAGCAAGGCGGTCGCCACCGCCGCGTAGTGCTCGGGCAGGATGTGGTAGCCCACGTGCTTTTGGGCCATGCGTTCGACCGCCCCGCCCAGAACCCCCAGATTGTCGATGTTCTGCGCATAGGCGAGCACCGCGCCCGCCAGGGCCTTGGGCTGGGCGCCGGACGTCTGGTTGGCGTGGTTGAACAGCGAGGCGATGGCCTCGTCCTGGAATAGGCGCGCGTACATCGCCTTGGTGATCGCCTCGCCATGGACGGCGAGGACCGGAGCCGTCGCCTTCACGACCGCGATCGTCTTTTCGCTTAGCTGCGTAGCCATTTCAAAACCCCTCAAAGATGCATTTTTGGCGCATCTATCTGGGAGATCGTCGTTATGCAAGATTAAATGCTTTTAATGTGCATCTTTTCGCCCGCGCCGCTCGACGGACTATCGCGGCTGCTGATAAGCCGGATGCAATGCGCCTGACTCGGTACACCGACTACGCCCTGCGCGTGCTTCTGCACCTCACCGCTTATGACGAGCGGCTGGTGTCTATCGGTGAGATCTCGCGCGCCTATTCGATCTCGCAGAACCATCTGATGAAGGTGGTGCAGGACCTCAGCCGGACGGGTTTCGTCACGGCGGTGCGAGGCCGGAACGGCGGGCTGCGCCTGGGGCGGCCTCCGGAGGAGATCCGCATCGGCGACGTCGTCCGGCACACCGAGGATGGCTTCCAACTCGTCGACTGCAGCACCTGCAAGGTCGCGCCGGCGTGCACCCTGCCCCGCGGCCTGAACGAGGCCACCCGCGCCTTCCTGGCGGTCCTCGACGGCTACACCCTGGCGGACATGGCCAGCGCCCGCAGCGACCTTCGCATGCTGCTCGGCTCTCCCGCCCCTGGCGATCCGACAATCTGAGCCTTCGGGGCGTGACGAATGTCACCTCGCCCGACTAGGCTGGAGCGTGACGGAGGCCTGAATGAAGAAACCGGTTCTGGAACTGTGGTTGGAGCGCGGCCTGTTCGCCTCGCGCTGGCTGATGGCGCCGTTCTATGTCGGCCTCGTCGTGGCCCTGGCGGCGCTGATCGTGGTGTTCTTCCAGGAGCTGGCGCACGAGCTGCCGCACCTGCTGACGATGAAGCCCGAGGACGCCATTCTGCTGGCTCTGTCGCTGATCGACCTGTCGCTCGCCGCCAACCTGCTCGTGATCGTCATCCTGTCGGGCTACGAGAACTTCGTCTCCAAGATCGATACCGCCAGCCACGAGGACCGGCCCGACTGGATGGGCACGGTCGACTTCTCGGGCCTGAAGATGAAGCTGATCGCCTCGATTGTGGCGATCTCGGCGATCGCCCTGCTCAAGGCCTTCCTGAAACTGACCGAGCCGGGCCAGGCGGTCGATGAGGTGCGCCTGTTCTGGCTGGTGGTCGTGCACCTGTCGTTCGTCGCGTCCGGCGTGTTGTTGGCCGTGATGGACTGGCTGAACGGCAAGGTGGAGAAGCACTAGCCTCTCCACGCGCCGCGCGGCCTTAGAACGGCAGCGTGCGGCGCTTGCGGCTGTAGCCCAGGTAGCCGACGTTCGCGCCCAGGCGCAGGCCAACCCCCGCGCGGATCGGCGCCAGGGTGATCTCGTCAGCCTTCTGGTAGTTCACGCCCAGGCCGCCGATCAGATAGGCGCTGCCTTCGACGCCGGGGAAGCGGCGGAAGATCGCGTCGGGATATTGCAGATTATAGCAGAGGGTGAAGACGCGGCTGGCGTTGCCGCCCCAGTCCCAGCCGATCGAGGGCCCCTGCCAGAAGACCTCCATGGTCTGACGGCCCTTCATATAGAGCAGACCCCGGCCATAGCGCAGGCCGACGGCGAAGGCGCCCGAGCCCTCTTCGCCCGCGATATAGCCGGTGGGCTGGCCCTTCTCCTTGAACACCCGCTCGATCGCCGCGCCGGCGCTCTCGGCCGTCACGCCCAGGAAGTCGGAGGTGGCGCGGACCATCTCGTCGCGGGAATAGGTCGAGGCCCCGCCCGTCTGGTAGGTCGGACCGCTGGATCCCGCCGGCGGAGGATTCTCCTGGCGCGCTAGGGCGTCGGTCGCCACGGCGCTCAAGCTCGCGGCGGCGCCGGACAGGATCAGCTTGCGACGGTCCATGGGTGGGCCTCCAGGTCGGTTACTTTGCAACACTGTTGCAAGCCATTGAGACCGGTTTGGGGCCCCAAACTTAACGCGCGGTTAAGCATGTCCGCCCGCTGGCCCGCACCCGCCCCCTCGCGAAGCTGGCCAAATGTGCTAGAGGCTCGGTCATGACTTCGACGCCTCTCGACAAGATCCGTAACTTTTCAATCGTGGCGCACATCGACCACGGCAAATCGACGCTGTCCGATCGCCTGATCCAGACCACCGGCGGCCTCACCGCGCGTGAGATGAGCGCCCAGGTCCTGGACAACATGGACATCGAGAAGGAGCGCGGGATCACCATCAAGGCGCAGACCGTGCGCCTGACCTACAAGGCCAATGACGGCGAGACCTACATCCTCAACCTGATGGACACCCCCGGGCACGTCGACTTCGCCTACGAGGTCAGCCGCAGCCTGGCCGCCTGCGAAGGCTCGATCCTGGTCGTCGACGCCAGCCAGGGCGTGGAAGCCCAGACCCTGGCCAACGTCTACCAGGCCATCGACAACAACCACGAGATCGTCCCGGTCCTGAACAAGGTCGACCTGCCCGCCGCCGACGTCGACCGCGTCAAGGCGCAGATCGAGGACGTCATCGGCCTGGACGCCTCCGACGCCGTCGAGTGCTCGGCCAAGACGGGCCTGGGCATCCCCGACGTGCTGGAAGCCATCGTCACCCGCCTGCCCCCGCCCAAGGGCGACCCCAACGCCCCGCTCAAGGCCCTGCTGGTCGACGCCTGGTACGACGCCTATCTGGGCGTCGTCGTCCTGGTCCGTATCTTCGACGGCAGCCTGAAGGCCGGCCAGCAGGTCCGCATGATGCAGACCGGCGCCACCCACCGCATCGACAAGGTCGGCGTCTTCACGCCCAAGGCCACCGACGTCGAATACCTCGGCCCCGGCGAGGTCGGCTTCTTCACCGCCAGCATCAAGGAAGTGGCCGACGCCGCCGTCGGCGACACCATCACCGACGAGAAGAAGCCCACCGCCGAACCGCTGAAGGGCTTCAAGGAAGTGGTCCCGGTCGTGTTCTGCGGCCTCTTCCCGGTCGACGCCGCCGACTTCGAGGACCTGCGCGCCGCCGTCGGCAAGCTGCGCCTCAACGACGCCAGCTTCACCTACGAGATGGAGAGCAGCGCCGCCCTGGGCTTCGGCTTCCGCTGCGGCTTCCTGGGCCTCCTGCACCTGGAGATCATCCAGGAGCGCCTGTCGCGCGAATTCGACCTCGACCTGATCGCGACCGCCCCCTCGGTGGTCTACAAGATCCGCCTGCGCAACGGCGACGAGATCGAGCTGCACAATCCGGCCGACCTGCCGGACGTCATGCAGATCGAGGAGATCCAGGAGCCCTGGATCAAGGCCACGATCTTCACCCCGGACGAATATCTGGGCGGCGTCATCAAGCTGTGCCAGGACCGCCGCGGCATGCAGCGCGAGCTCTCTTACGTCGGCAGCCGCGCCATGGTCGTCTACGACCTGCCGCTGAACGAGGTCGTCTTCGACTTCTACGACCGCCTGAAGTCGATCTCGAAGGGCTACGCCAGCTTCGACTATCAGCTGGAGGACTACCGCGCCGGCGACCTCGTGAAGATGTCGATCCTGGTCAACAGCGAGCCCGTCGACGCCCTGTCGATGCTGGTCCACCGCACCCGCGCCGAAAGCCGCGGCCGGGGCATGTGCGAGAAGATGAAGGAGCTCATCCCCCAGCACATGTTCGTCATCCCGATCCAGGCCGCCATCGGCGGCCGCATCATCGCCCGCGAAACCGTCCGCGCCCTGCGCAAGGACGTGACCGCCAAGTGCTACGGCGGCGACGCCAGCCGCAAGCGCAAGCTTCTGGACAAGCAGAAGGAAGGCAAGAAGCGGATGCGCCAGTTCGGCAAGGTCGAGATCCCGCAGGAAGCCTTCATCGCCGCCCTGAAGATGGACGAGGATTGATCGGGGCGGCTAGCGCTGGATCCCTCCGCAAAAGCGACAAGTCGGTGGCCATAGAGTCGCTGGAAGCTTAGGACTCCTTCAATGTGAGATCACCGCAGAGGTTACGAGGCGCGGATAGCCTGCACTGCCCTCTGGCTTCTATCGCATAGCTTCGAAACCAAAATCTCCGCGACCCAGTTCTGTCCATGAAACTTGCCGCCGAGAACTAGATAGTGCGCTCCACGCCCATCTATCCTATAGGTTGCAGCAATTGAATCAAAGTGCGCAACTTTATTCAAGCAATTACGCAGACTAAGGTTTGCGCATCTACTGTGCCGGCGATCTATACGGCGCGCCAAAATCATCTCGCGCGACTCTTCCGCGCTCAATCCATTCACGATATGCCCCGTATCCAAGTGCATATAGGACCCGTCAAGACGCCCCTGATCCTCTTCATTGCGAAGAATCTCGAATAGATTTCCTAGTAAATTCCAAGCCTGTTCTGAAATACGCTCAGCCTCTCCCTGATCGCCTGCTAGAAGGGCAATTTTGAAGGCCTTAGACAGAGCGCGAATTCTGGGCACTAGATCGGTGGCCCTATGGGCCCTAGGTATGATTTCGAACCTAGCGAGAAATCTTTGGTTCACAGTTTCCTCCCAGATCAATCACTCTGCTCAAAGCGTATTGGAAGATGCACAACTAAAAGATTAGTTACCTCCCAGGATGAAAGCATAAATATGCGCTTCTAGAGATCGCCATGGACACCCTCTCCCCCACCGAACGCAGCGCCCGGATGGCTCGCGTCAAGGGCAAGGGCTCCAACGCGGAGATGACGGTCCGCCGCCTCGTCCACCGCCTGGGCTATCGCTATCGCCTGCACGGCGGAAAGCTGCCCGGGCGGCCGGACCTGGTGTTCCCCGGCCGCAAGAAGGTGATCTTCGTCCACGGCTGTTTCTGGCATCGCCACCCCGATCCCGACTGCAAGCTGGCGCGGTTGCCCAAATCACGGCACGAGTTCTGGATCCCGAAGCTGGAGGGGAATCGCGCCCGCGATCTTCGCCAGCTGGCGGCGCTGAAAGCGCTCGGCTGGCGGGCCCTCGTCCTTTGGGAATGCGGGCTCAAGGACGAGGCTTTTCTTGAGAACGAAATTAGAACATTCTTGGACTCATGAAGTCGATCGAACTGTTCGCGGGCGCCGGGGGGCTGGGCATCGGTCTCTGCCGGGCGGGGTTCAAGCCGGCCAAGGTGGTCGAGTGGAACCGCTATTGCCGCGAGACCATCGCCGAGAACCGCGCTAGCAAGGCCTCGCCCATGGCCGGTTGGCCCGAGGTCGAGGGCGACGTGCGCCGCGTGGACTTCAGAGACCTGGAAGGCAAGGTCGATCTGGTCTCTGGCGGGCCGCCCTGTCAGCCGTTCTCCCTGGGCGGCAAGCATCTGGCCTATGACGACACCCGCGACATGTTCCCCGAAGCCATCCGCGCGGTGCGCGAAACGCGCCCGCGGGCCTTCGTGTTTGAGAACGTAAAGGGGCTGACACGTGGCAGCTTCCGCAACTACTTCGAATATATCCGGCTGCAGTTGGAGCATCCCGAGGTCACCATCCTACGCGACCAGGAGGGGTGCCCGATCGAGGATTGGACCGAGCATCTCGCGCGGCTCCAACAGCACGCCACGCAAAGCAAATACCCAGGGCTGCACTATCACGTGGTCGCGCAGGTCTTGAACGCCGCCGACTATGGCGTCCCTCAGAAACGCGAGCGCGTGATCTTCGTCGGCTTCCGCTCGGACGTCGATGCGAACTGGTCGTTCCCGGTCGCGACTCATTCGGCCGACGCCCTGCTGTGGGCGCAGTATCGCTCGGGCGATTATTGGGACGCTCACAAGGTCGCCAAGCGGGCGCGACCGGACGCCTCCGACGCGCCCGCCCGCGCCCTGGCGCTGAAGGAAAAGCCCGTTGAGGTCGCCTGGCGCACGGTGCGCGACGCGATAGCCGACCTGCCCGATCCCGAGTTCGAGCCAGAGGCCGCGGCCGAGATCCCCTATCACCGCTTCCAGCCCGGCGCCCGGTCCTATCCCGGCCATACGGGCAGCCCGCTAGATGAGCCCGCCAAGACCTTGAAGGCTGGCGTGCACGGCGTCCCTGGCGGCGAGAACATGCTGGCGCGGCCCGACGGTTCGGTCCGCTATTTCTCGGTTCGCGAGAGCGCCCGCCTGCAGACCTTCCCCGACAGCTTCATCTTCCATGGGGCCTGGGGCGAGGTCATGCGCCAACTCGGCAACGCCGTTCCGGTTCGACTCGCCGAGGTTATTGGCAAGGACGTCGCGCGAAAGCTACGCTACGCGGCGTGAGCAAACCCAACTCCCTCGACCAGGAAATCGCCGGCCTTCGCGACCGCGTCGCCGGACTAACGAGCCTCGCCGATAGCGCGCCATTCTCGCCGGCCGCGCGCCGCAAGGTCGATCACGAGCTGCGAACGGTAATCGAGACCCTCGAAGCGGCCCTGCGGCGGTTGGATCCGATCGCCATGCCGCGCTCGATCTTCGATCCCAGCAACCCGAAGGTCATAGGCCGCTTCACGGCCCTGGCGCTGGTGGCGCAGGAGCGCGTTCCCCTCAACGCCGTGGGGCAGTTCTATGGGTCGGGTGTCTACGCGATCTACTATCGCGGCGCCTACCCGCTATACGCGCCGCTGTCGGGCACGGAGACGCCGATCTATGTCGGCCAGGCCGCGCCTGGAGACCAGGGCGCCCACACCGCCCGCGATCAAGGCCCTCGACTCGCCGCGCGCCTGAACGAGCATCGCAAGAACATCGCCAAGGCGACGACTACCTTGGATGTCTCGGACTTCGACGCCCGCTATCTGGTCGTCCAGTCCGGCTGGGAGACGGCGGCGGAAGACTATCTGATCCACCTCTTCAAGCCGATCTGGAACAACGAGACGAACTTGCTCTACGGGCTGGGCAAGCATGGCGACAGCGCCACCACGCGCGCCAATAAGCGTTCGCCCTGGGACACCCTGCATCCCGGCCGCGCCTGGGCCGCCAAGTCGACCGAGGACGCGCGACCGCGCGAGCAGATCATCGCCGAAGTCACGGCTCACTTCACCCGGCATGCCCCTTATCGCGAGCGCGAGACGCTTCTCGATGATTTCTTCGCGGAGCTGAGGCAGGGGTAACTCCCACCTCTTCCCGCACCTAACCCCCTGAATTCCCTCGCCCCGGCGCCGCTCTACGCCCCGCCGCGTCCTCGGTGTGTGGAACGGCCGTATTCTCTACGGCCATGAGCAAATCACATCCCGACGCCCCCGCCACCTGGTTCCGCCTCTCGGAGGACTCGTGGGCCAAGATCGCCGACGCGTACAAGAACGGCGCGACCGCCGCCGAGCTGGGGGCAAAGTGGAAGGTCTCGCCGACCAGCATCTACCGCCACGCCTGCAAGGACGGCTGGACCAAGAAGGGGCACAGCGACGCGGTGGCCCGCGAGCACGCCGCAGCCGTCGAGGCGCAGGCGGAGGCCGCGCGGCTGGCGGCGCTGGGCGGCGCGGGGGCCCTGCCCGGCGAGCTGTGGCTGACCGGCGACGAGGATGACGACGAAGAAGCCTTCGCCGCCTTCGATCCGGCCTTCGCCGCCGCCATGCGCGCGGCGGCGCCCCCTCCCCCGCCCCCGCCCTCGCCTCTGTCGACCGATCCGTCGGACCTGAAGGCCGCGACGCTGGCGCGGCTGGCGGCGGCGATCCACCAGGGGCGCGACCAGGAGGCCCTGCGGCTGACCACCCTGGCCGACAAACTCTCGCGGCTGACCGCGTCCGAGGAGCCGGGGATGGGGGCGTTCTCTGGCGGCGG
>JAYRLX010000094.1:0-11334 GCA_041905125.1 Caulobacter sp.
TGCATCAGGGCCCGCATCAGCTCGGCCTTGGAGCCATAGTGGTTGTAGACAGTCTGCTTGGAGACGCCCGCGCGCTTGGCGATCGCCTCCATCGGCGCGGCCAGGCCGCGCTCGCCGATCACCTCGACGGCGGCGTCGAGGATGGCTTCGGTCTTGGCGACGTCGATCTGTCCGGGAATGCGCGGCATCAGTGGGCGTCCGAGGGCGGCGGCGGGGCGTTCTTGGCCGGGCTGGCGAACAGAGACACGAACGCCGCCAGGAAACACCCGATCGCCAGCAAGGTGAAGCTGTCGCCGAACGCCATGACCGTGGCCTGCTGCTCGAGCATGCCGCCGATGGCCTTGCGGGCCGCGCCGGCGGGGTCGGCGACGCCCAGCTGCATCATGCGCTCGGTCAGGCCCGCCATCATGCCCGCCGTGGCCCCGCCCTGGGTCACCTTCGAGGTCATGTCGTCGTAATAGAGCGCCGTCTGCTGGGTGATCGAGGTGGCCAGCAGAGCCAGGCCGACCGCGCCGCCGGTGTTGCGCGCCAGATTGACTAGGCCGGAGGCGTTCTTGACCATGTGCGGCGGCAGGGTGCTCATCGTCACCTGCTGGGTGGCGATCATGGCGATCATCACGCCCACGCCGCGACAGGCCTGGACCCCGGCGAACTCCCAGAAGCCCCAGTCCTTGGTCACGCCGTGGGCCATGTACATGCCCCAGCCCGCCAGGATGAAGCCCAGGCACATGGGCACGCGCGGATCGCTCCTTCGGACGAGACGTCCGGCGATCGGTCCGGTCAGGAACATCGACAGGCCCGAGACGATCATCGTCGTGCCGACCTCCGAGGCCGAATAGTGACGCACCCGGCCCAAGAACTGCGGCAGCAGGAAGGTGCCGCCGAACAGGCTGGCCCCCGACACGGCGGTCATCGCGACCCCGACGGTGAAGTTGCGGTTGGCGAAGGCCCGCAACTCGACGATCGGATTGTTGTAGGTCAGCTGACGCCAGATGAAGACCACGCCGCCGATCACGGCGGTGACGGTCAGCCACAGGATGGCGGTGTCGTCGAACCAGTCGTCCTTGGCGCCCTCCTCCAGCACGTACTGCATGCTCATCAGGAAGACGGCCATGACCGCCAGGCCGAACCAGTCGAAGCCCTTGGCCAGGCTCGGGTCGCCCTTGTCGAAGTCGCCCCAGCGGGCCACGCCGAACAGCACCAGCAGGCCCGTGGGCACGTTGATGAAGAACAGCCAGCGCCAGGACAGGGCCTCGGTCAGGTGGCCGCCCAGGGTCGGGCCGACGGTCGGCGCCAGGGTGACGATCAGGCCCATGATCACGCTGGCCGTCACGCGCCGCTCGGGCGGGAAGGCGGTGAAGGCGACGGCGAACACCGTCGGGATCATCGCCCCGCCGATGAAGCCCTGCAGCGCGCGCGTCAGAATCATCATGTCGATCGACGAGCTAAGGCCCGTCAGCACGCTCATGACGATGAAGCCGGTGCACGAGGCCAGGTACAGGCGCTGGGTGCCCCACAGCCGCGACAGATAGCCCGACAGCGGGATCATCACGACCTCGGGGATCAGATAGGCGGTCTGGATCCAGCTGATCTGATCGGTGCTGGCGCCGACGCCGGCCTGGATCTGCGGCAGCGAGGCCGCGACGATCTGGATGTCCAGGATCGCCATGAACTGGCCGATGACCATGGCCCCGAAGCCAAGGAACAGCTTGCCCCAATCGACTTCGGGCTTGTCGACTTCAGGCTTGGGGGCGGCTTGCGAGCCGGGGAGGGCGGCGTCGGTCATGACGCGTCCGCCGTCTAGCGGTCCACGCCCTGACGGGCGACCTGCGGCGTGCTCTGGCCCGCCTCGGCGAACGAGGGGCCCGAGCGGTCGCGGACGTCGACCTTGACCTCGACCGACAGGCCCGGTCGCAACGCCGCGCCCAGCTGGCTGCGATCGACGGCGATCTTCACCGGCAGGCGCTGGGTGATCTTGGTGAAGTTGCCGACCGCGTTCTCGACGGGGATCAGGGCGAACTCCTGGCCGGTGGCCGGGGCGAAGCTGTCGACCTTGCCGACGATCTTGGCCTTGCCGAAGGCGTCGGCCTTGATCTCGACCGGCTGGCCGACCCGGATGCGGGCGACCTGGGTCTCCTTGAAGTTGGCGACGATATAGGCCTGGCCCAGCGGCACGACCGACATCAAAGCGACGCCCGGCTGGACCAGCTGGCCCGGCCGCACCGAGCGGGCGCCGACCACGCCGGCGGCCGGCGCGCGGATCACGGTGCGCTCGAGGTTCAGCTTGGCCTGCTCCACGGCGGCGTGGGCGGCGGCGGCTTGAGCCACGGCCTGGGCCTTGGCCGAGCCCAGCGACTGGGCGGCGCGGCGTTCGGCTTCCAGGGCGGCCTGGGCGCTGGCGACGCCGGCGGCGGTCTGGGTGGCGGCGGCGCGCTCGGTCTGGACCTTCTGCTGCGAGACCCAGCCCTGGGTCGCCAGGCTGTTGTAGCGGTCGAGGTCGGCCTTGGCGCGGCTGGCGTCGGCCTGGGCGCTGGTCACGCCGGCGGCGCGCTGGGCGATCACCGCCTGCTCCAGGCTGTTCTTGTCATCGATGGCGCGGACAGCCGCGTCGGCGGCGCCGGCGTTGGCGATCGCCTGGTCGACGATGGCCTGGAAGGTCGACGGATCGATCTTGGCCAGCACCTGGCCGGCCTCGACCCGCTGGTTGTCGGCCACCAGCACCTCGGCCACATAGCCGGAAACCTGCGGGCTGATCTGCACCGTGTCGGCCTGGACGAAGGCGTTGTCAGTGCTTTCGAAGTGCTGCTTGTCCAGGAACCACAGGGTCCCGCCGACCCCGACGGCGGCCAGGAGGACCCCGCCCGCGACCATCGGGACCAGCTTCTTCTTTTGCGGCGTCGCCATGAACGGAAAAACCCTATCCCCAGAGCGTGAACGCGCCCGATAGTCACATCACACGAGCGCGGCAAGCGGATAAATGGACGCAGTCGTCCAAAAATCAACGGCGGTCCGAAGAAGTTTTTGCGTCAGACGCCGAAAGGCTCGCCCGCGCCCAAACGCGGACGGCGCGCGAAAGCTCCGTCAGGGGAGCGGCCTGCGCGAACCAAAACACCTCTGGTTCGTTGAGGGAGAAGGCCGGCGAACCTGGCCGCGAGACCTGGAGGGTCCGATGGACGACCTGGAGAAGCGCTCTTCGCTGGAGCTGGTGCGGCCGCTGCTGTGGGTGGCCGCGATGGCGTTCGCGGCCGGCTTTGGCAGCTATCTGGCGATGGCGATCCGCGTCCCGGGGCTCTAAGGCACTTAGAGCGCGTTCGAGCGGTTTAACCGCTCACCCTTAAACCTGACGCGCTCTAGACGCCCGTCGAGCCGAAGCCGCCGGCGCCGCGATCGGTCGCGTCCAGGTCCTCGACCTCGACGAGAGGCCATTGCGGGGCGGCGGCGATCACGCCCTGGGCGATGCGGTCGCCGCGGCGGATCGTGAAGTCCTCTTCGCCCAGATTGATCAGCAGCACGCACACTTGGCCGCGATAGTCGCTGTCGACCGTGCCCGGCGCATTGACCACCGTGACGCCGTTCTTGAAGGCCAGGCCCGAGCGCGGCCGCACCTGCATCTCCCAGCCGTCCGGCACGGCCACCGAGAATCCGGTCGGCGCCATGCAGCGGGCGCCCGGCTTCAGCACGATGGGCTCGTTCTCCGGCACCGCCGCCCGCAGGTCGAAGCCCGCGGCGCCGGCCGTGGCGTAGGCCGGGACCGGCAGGTCGGGATTGCCTTCCCAGCGCTTGAAGCGGATGGCGAGACCGGCGGGGATGGCGGACATGAGAGGTTCCTGTGCTCGGGACAGGACGGCTGTAGCCGATTTGCGGGGGGCGGGGCCAGAGGGGCGGCTGCGCTGTCGCTTGTTAGGCGGTGAAACCGCCACGGGGCGCTTCTGGTTTGAGGGGGGACGCCTTTCAGCCCGGCGCGGAGTCTCGATGAGCAAGCCGATCAATCCCCCCCTCGAACAGGGCGCCAGAGGGCGCGAACTGCCGGCCTATGTCGCCAACGGTCTTGTGGGCCTGCGCGTCCGGGAGACGCCGCTGCAGGCGGGCATGTGCCTGGTCAGCGGGTTCAGCGGCGAGCACTACGAGCGCCAGATCGAGGCGGCCGCCGTCGCGCCGTATCCGTTGGCCGGCGACCTGGCGATCGACGGCGTATGGCTCTCCGACGCGCCGCACCAGGTTTCCGACCTGGAGCAGGCCTACGATTTTTCGACCGCCGAGCTCACCTCGCGCTTTGTCTTCGAGGTCCAGGGCAAGCGCGCGCGGGTCGAGGTCGTCACCTTCTGCAGTCGGCCGGAGCCGACCCTGGTCTGCCAGGAGGTCGCGGTCACGGTCGACAAGGCCTGCGCCCTGGGCCTTCGCGCCATGATCGACGGGGCGGGGGTCGATGGCCGCGCCTTGCGGCACAGGCGCCAGACGCCCGGCGAGGCAGAGCCCGCCACGGATGGCTCGGTCCTGTGGGCGTCCGCGGGCGAGCTGTCGACCTGCGGCCTGGCTCTGACCAGCGAAGTGGTCGGCGCCGGCGAGGTCGCGCCGTCCCGTCCGCCGTTGCGCGACGACCGGCTGGTTTCAGAGTACGCCGTCCAGGCGCGGGGCGGACGCGCCGTGCGGCTGCGCCAGATCGTCAGTATCGTGCCAGACGCCCTTCACGACCTGCCCGATCAGCAGGCCGAGCGTCTGGTCGCCAAGGCCCGGTTCGACGGCTTCGACTCCCTCCGCAAGCAGAACCGCGCGGAATGGGAAACGCTCTGGAAGAGCCGCATCCAGCTCGAGGGGGCGGAGGCGCGCTGGCAGTCGCTGGCCGACGCCGGCTTCTTCTACCTGATGAGCTCGGTCCACCCCTCGTCGCCCGCCTCGACGTCGATCTTCGGCTTGGCCACCTGGCACGACTATCACTACTACTTCGGCCACGTGATGTGGGACATCGAGGCCTTCGTCGTCCCCGCTCTGTGCCTGCTGCAGCCCCACGCCGCGCGGGCCATGCTGGAATACCGCTTCGCCCATCTCGACAGCGCGCGGCGCAACGCCCAGCTGATGGGGCGCCGTGGCCTGCAGTTTCCGTGGGAGAGCGCCCCGCGCAGCGGGCAGGAGGCCGCGCCGCTCCCCGGCACGGCGGCCTGGCATGAGGATCACGTGTCGCTGGACGTGGCGCGGGCTTTCGTCTTCTACGCCGACGCCACCGGCGACCGGGAGTTCCTGCGCACGCGGACCTGGCCCGTGGTCTCGGGCGTCTGCGAATGGATCGCCAGCCGCGTTTGCAAGGTGCGCGGCGGCTACGCCATCAAGGCGTCGATGGGCATCGCCGAGCGCGAGCAGCCGGTCGACAACGCCGCCTTTTCGAACATGGGCGCCGTGGTGGTGCTGCGCGAGGGCGCGCGGATCGCCCAGGCGCTGGGGTTCGAGGCGGATCCGACGTGGCTGGAGATCGCCGATGGCCTGCAAATCCCCACGCGCGGCCAGGCCGTCGTCTCCCACGACGACTACAGGACCAACGAGGAAAAGGGCGCCACGCCTGATCCGCTAATGGGGATCTTCCCGTTCGGCTATCCGCTGTCTCCAGAAGCGGAGGCCGCGACGATCTCGCTCTATCTCGACCTGGCCGACGACTATATCGGCAGCCCCATGCTGTCGGCGTTGTACGGCGCCTGGGCGGCGCGCCTCGGCGATCGCGAGAGGGCGCTGAGGCTGCTCGACGAGGGCTATGGCCAGTTCGTCGTGGGTCGCTTCCTGCAGACCCTGGAATACCGGGCCGACCGCTTTCCCGAACAGCCGCAGGCCGGGCCGTTCTTCGCCAATATCGGCGGCTTCCTGATCTCGCTGCTGTACGGGTTCAGCGGCATGCTGCCTTCCGCGTCCGAGCCTGAGGCGTGGAGCGAACGCCCGGCGGTCCTGCCCAAGGGCTGGACCGGAATCGCCGTCGACCGGCTCTGGGTTCGCGGCCGGCCGATGCGCCTGACGGTGCGGCGCGGCGAGCCGGCGCGGTTCGATCCGGCCTAGATCTCCCCGCCGGACGCCGCCGGGCGCCGCCGCGCCGCCTTCACATGATCGACCAAAGCCCGCAGCTTGGGCGCCAGGTTCCGGCGGGTCGGGAAATAGAGGAAGAAGCCGGGAAACGACGGCGAGAAGCTTTCCAGAACCGGAACGAGATCGCCCCGGTCGATCCACGGCTGGAAGGTTTCGAGCATGCCGAAGGTCAGGCCGCCGCCCGCGCAGGCGGTGCGGATCATGAACATCATGTCGTTGGTGGTGATCTCGGGATCGACCGCGACGTCGAACTCGCGACCCTCCTCGGCGAACTCCCAGCGGTAGGGCGCCACGTCCGGCGCCGGCCGCCAGCCGATGCAGCGGTGACGCGTCAGGTCGCGCGGATGGGCGGGCGCGCCATGGCGCTCGAAATAGGCCGGCGCGCCGACCACCACCTGTCTTTGGGGCCCAGAGACCGGCACGGCCACCATGTCCTGCGCGATGACCTCGCCCAGGCGCACGCCGGCGTCGTAGCCGCGCGCGATGATGTCGAACGGCTCGTCGGTGACGTGCACGTCCAGGCGGACGTCGGGATAGACCTCGCGAAAGCCGGCCAGCAGAGGGCCGGACAGGAAGCTCTCGGCGATGGAGGACACGGCCAGGCGGAGCAGGCCGGCGGGCCGCGCGTCGCGATCGGCGACGCCCGCGACGGCGGCGTTGATCTCGACCAGGGCGGGGGCCACGCTGGCCAATAGCCGCTCGCCCGCCTCGGTGGGATGCACGCTTCGCGTCGTGCGATGCAGGACGGCGAGACCCAGGTCCCGCTCCAGCTTGCGGATGGTCTGGCTGACGGCCGAGCGAGTCACGCCCAGGCGCTCGGCGGCCAGCCGGAAGCTGCGCGCCTCGGCGACGGCGGCGAAGGTGGCGATGGCGTTGAAATCGAGGGTCATTGGTAAGTCTTGCTTACCAAGCTATGGCCGTTCTGGCCAATAGTCGCGCCAATGTTCGCGGACTACCTCCTTGGGCCGGGCGCGAGGCCCGTTGCAGGAGGCGAATATGGATAAGGTTGTTCTAGTCACCGGGGCGTCCAGCGGCATCGGCGAAGGGATCGCGCGGGAGTTGGCGGCTGCGGGCGCCAAGGTCATGCTGGGCGCGCGGCGCACCGACCGTCTCGACGCCCTCGTTCAAGAGCTCACCGCCGCTGGAGGCGACGTCCAGGCGCGCGCGCTAGACGTCACCGACCGCGCCAGCGTCGAGGCTTTCGCCGAGGCCGCACGCCAGGCCTGGGGCCGCATCGACGTGATCGTCAACAACGCCGGCGTCATGCCGCTGTCCCTGATGGCCTCGCTGAAGGTCGACGAGTGGGAGCGCATGATCGACGTCAACATCAAGGGCGTGCTCTACGGCGTCGCCGCGGTCCTGCCGGAAATGACCGCGCGAGGTTCGGGCCACATCATCAACATCGCCTCGATCGGCGCCCTGTCGGTCGTGCCGACCGCCGCCGTCTACTGCGCGACCAAATACGCGGTGCGCGCCATCTCGGACGGCCTTCGCCAGGAGAACGCGACCTTGCGGGTGACCTGCGTCATGCCGGGCGTTGTCGAAAGCGAGCTGGCGTCGACAATCACCGATCCGGCCGCGGCCGAGGCGATGGCGCGATATCGGGCCATCGCCCTCAAGCCCGCCGCGATCGCCCGCGCGGTTCGCTATGCGATCGAGCAGCCCGACGACGTCGACGTCAACGAGATCGTCGTCCGCCCCACCGCCACGATGGGGTGAAGTGGCTCTAGCCGAGCGCCTGGGCGATCCGCGCCGCGATCTGGGCGGCCACCACGTCCTTGGCGGCGCGGTCCCAGCGCTCGGTCTTGTCCTTGGTGACCAGCAGGACGGCGTTTTCGCCCCCGCCCATCACGCCCGGCTGGGTGACGTCGTTGGCGATGATCCAGTCGCAGCCCTTGCGGGCCAGCTTGGCGCGGGCGTGCTCCTCGACGTGGTCGGTCTCGGCCGCGAAGCCGACGACCAGCTTGGGACGCTGAGGCCCCGAAGCCGACAGGGTCGCCAGGATGTCGGGGTTCTCGACGAAGGTCAGGGCCGGCGGCCCGCCCTTTTCCTTCTTCAGCTTGGCGCCAAACGCCTCGTCGACGCGCCAGTCGGCGACGGCGGCGACGAAGACGCCGACGTCGGCCGGCAGGGCCGCTTGGCTGGCGGCCAGCATCTGGCGGGCGGTCTCAACATCGACCCGCTTGACCCCCGGCGGGGTGGGCAGGAAGACCGGGCCGGCCACCAGGGTGACATCCGCCCCCAGCTGCGCCAGGGCCTGGGCGATCGCGAAGCCCTGCTTGCCGCTCGAGCGGTTGGTGATGCCGCGCACCGGGTCGATCGGCTCGAAGGTCGGGCCGGCGGTGACGATGGCGCGCTTGCCGACCAGCGGCTTGGCGGCGGGACCTTCCAGCATGGCGACGACAGCCGCGAAGATCTCCTCCGGCTCGGCCAGGCGGCCGGGGCCGAACTCGCCGCAGGCCATGGCGCCCTCGGCCGGGTCGACGAACGACACGCCGTCGGCCTTCAAGGTCGCGACATTGCGCTGGGTGGCCGGGTGCAGCCACATCCGCACGTTCATCGCCGGCACCATCAGCACCGGCTTGTCGGTCGCCAGCAGGGTGGTCGAGGCCAGGTCCCCGGCCAGGCCGTTCGCGGCCTTGGCGATCAGGTCGGCGGTGGCGGGCGCGACGACGACGAGGTCGGCCGAGCGCGACAGCTCGATATGCCCCATCTCGTGCTCGTCGGTCAGGGAGAACAGGTCCTGGTAGACCTTGTCCTCGGCCAGGGCCGCCAGGGACAGCGGCGTGACGAACTCGGCGCCCGCCTTGGTCAGGATCGGCCGCACGGCGACGCCCGCCTTGCGCAGCAGCCGCACCAGCAGCAGCGACTTGTAGGCCGCGACCCCGCCGCCGACGATCAGAAGAACCCGCTTGTCGCTCACGCCCAGCTCCCGCTCTCGCGTTCGTCTCGTCCCCTGCACATGCCCATCCGCGCGCCAAAGCGCCAGTGACAATCCTACGGCGAAGATTGGGACTCGACTCTCGTTCCGCTTTCGTTCATCAAACGTAAAGGTAGAGCAATGGGGCGGATACGATCATGAAGGTTGTAAGACAGGTTTCCGTTGGGATCGTCGCTTGGCTGGGCGTTCTGGCCCTCGCGGCCTGCGACAGCGGCGCTTCGGCGGTCAAGGCGCCGAAGGGCGGCGAGCGGGCCAGCGCGGCGTCCGAAGGGCCGGCGACCGAAGCCTCGGCCGAAACCCAGCGCCGCGGCGATCCGCGCGACGCGCCGGTCAAGCTGGTCGCCGGCAAGCCCTATTGGGCGGCCAACCGCACCCGCACCGCCGAGGAGAACGCCCAGCGGTCGTTCGAGCGCAACGGTGAGACGTTCGGCGCCAAGACCGCCGACGACTATGTCGCCAAGGTCCACGCCTTCGTCAGCGATCCGCCCAAGGGCGCCCAGACCCTGAAGCGCGCCAATGGCGACCTGCTGATCTACGACCCCAAGGACAACGTGTTCGCGGTGGTCTCGCGCGAGGGCGCGCCGCGCACGATGTTCAAGCCCGATGAGGGGGCGGCCTACTGGACAGAGCAGAAGACCCGCGAGGCCCGCCGCGCCACCGCCGCCAAGAAGCGCGAGCGCGACGAGGCCGAGGGTTAGGGGTCTTCATTCGCTCGCCACGAGGTCACGATGGACGCCCGCGCCATACCTGCCGCCGCGCTTCGAGACGCCAGCGCCGTTGAATTGGCGCGCGTCTGGATCGCCGAACAGGGGTTGCACTGCTCTCTGAAGTGCGGGTTGTACGCCGAGGGCGGTGTCGAGACGGAAACGGCGGCCTGGGGCATTATCCTGGCCGACCTCGCGGGCCATATCGCCGACGCGCTCAGCGCCGATGGCCTGGGCGGCGAGGGCGTGTTGCTGGACGCCATCGTCGAGAGCTTCAACATCGAGGTCTCGGCGCCCACGTCGAAGCGAACGCGGGGGCCGACGTCGGACGCCAACTAGAGGCGGCGACTCTCTCGGGCGCCTTTACCGCGACAGCAACAGGCCAGTGACGAAGGCCGCCCCCGCCGTGGCGGCGCCGACCAGGAACCACAGCAGCGGCCAGACGTGCGTCCGCTCAACATGGACCTCGGTGGCCGCCGGCGGGGCCTCGGCCAGGCGGGCGATGGCGCGGAGGGCGCGCAGGGCCTCCTCGGCGAAGTCGCGGACCTTGGCGGCGGGCGACAGCTCGCGGCCGATCCAGCGGCGGACCACCGGGTCGGCGGCGGCCCACAGGTCGTGGGTCGGGTCGATGCGGCGGGCCACGCCCTCGACCGTCACCATCGTCTTCTGCAGCAAAACAAGCTCCGGCCGCAGGGCCATGTCGAACAGGGCGGTGATCTCGAACAGCTGGGCCAGCAGCCGGCCCATCGAGACGTCGCGCGCGTTGCGGCCGAACACCGGCTCGCCGACGGCGCGCAGGGCCTGGGCGAAGGCGTCCTTGTCCTGGTGGGCCGGAACGTAGCCGGCGTCGAAATGCACCTGGGCGATGAGGGCGTAGTCGCGGTTCAGGAAGCCGTACAGGATTTCGGCCAGGTAGCGGCGCTCGCCGGGACCCAGGCGGCCGACGATGCCGTAGTCGACGGCGGTGATCGCCGACGGCGCGGCGACGAACAGATTGCCCTCGTGCAGGTCGGCGTGGAACAGGCCGTGGTCGAGGGCCTGGGCCAGGAAGCCGCGGGTGACGTTCTCGGCCAGGGCCTTGCGGTCCAGGCCCGGCAAGTTGAGCGCGGCGGGGTCGGACAGCGGGACGCCCTCGGCCCAGGTCAGGGTCAGGACGCGCTTGCCGACGCCCTCCCAGCACACGGCCGGGGCGCGCATATAGGGGTCCTTGGCCATGGCTTCGCCCAGCTCGGCGCAGCCGGCGGCCTCGAACCGCAGGTCCATTTCGAGCTCGAGGGCGCGGATCACGACCTCGACGAACTCGGTGGGGCGCAGGCGGCGGGAGGCGGGGGCCAGGGTCTCGGCCAGGCGCGCGGCCAGGCGCAGCACGCCGGTGTCGCGGGCGACCTGGCGCTCGACACCGGGACGCAGCACCTTCACCGCGACCTTGCGGCCGTCGACCAGGGTGGCCGGATGGGCCTGGGCCAGGGAGGCGGCGGCGACCGGCTCGCCGATCTCGGCGAAGATCTCGGCGAGCGGCTTGCCCAGGTTCCGCGCGATCTCGGCCTCGGCGACCGACAGGGGAAAGGCCGGCAGCCGGTCCTTCAGGTGCGACAGGTCCTCGGCGAAGGCGGTCCCGAAGATGTC
>JAYRLX010000543.1:0-2020 GCA_041905125.1 Caulobacter sp.
TGGCGTCGCCTGCGTCCGCGCAAGACGCAGGCCAAGTATCTGGCCGTCTTCAAGGCCGTGGCCGCCTGGCGCGAGCGCACGGCCCAGAACCGCGACCAACCGCGCGGCCGCATCCTCAAGGACGAGGCGATCGACGAGCTGGCGACCCAGGCGCCGACCAGCCTGGAGGCGCTGAACAACCTGCGCGGCGTGCCCAAGGGCTTCGGCGGCAGCAAGTTCGGCCCCGACCTGCTGGCCGCGATCAAGGCTGCCCTGGCCGATCCGGAAGGCTATGCTCCCGTCGTCGACAAGCCTGGCCCGCCGCCGCCCCAGAACGCCGGCGCCGTGGTCGAGCTGCTCAAGGTCCTGCTGAAGGCGCGGGCGGAGGAGGCGGGCGTCGCCTCCAAGCTGATCGCCACGGTCTCGGATCTCGAGAAGATCGCCGCCGACGACAACGCCGCCACCCCGGCCCTGGCCGGCTGGCGCCGCGACGCCTTCGGGGCCGACGCCCTGAAGATCAAGCGCGGCGAGCTGGCGCTGGTTCTGGACGGCGCCAAGGTGCGTGTGGTCGAGGTCCGGCGCGCGCCCAAGGCGAGCTAGCGCCGCTTTTCTGACGAATCGGGGGCTCTCTGCGGGCGTCAGGCCTGCGGAGGTTTACTTAACGTACCCGAATCGAGCCCTCGCGCTAATCGCCACCGGACTTGTGGCTAGATTTGACGGTATGAAAGGCGCCAGAGGCGAGGCGCGCCTGTGGGGGTTCAGTTGCGTGAGTTTTGGGGGCGTCTAGCGGGCGATTATCGCGCCGCCGCGATTTCGCGCCGCCGGCAAATCCCGCTCCGCATCTTCGTCGCGATCTGCCTGTGTCTGATCGGCCTTGCGCTGCATGGCATGCCGTTCCTGGCGCCGTGGATTCTGGTCTACGGCCCCGTGCAGCTGATCGAGTTCTACGCCATCGCCAGCTTTCTGAGCGCGCGCCATCCCGAGCGGCGGATCGGCTTCAATCTGTTCGTCGACTTCGTGATGGGCGTCGTCTTCGGGGCGCTGGCCATCCCGTTCTGGCAAGCCGGCACGCCCGTCACCTCCGCCGGCGCGATCCTGCTGCTTTCGGGATCCGTCTTCACCGCCTTGATGGGCGCCGAGGGCTGCGTGATCGCCTTCCTCTGCGCCGTCGCGCCGCATCTGGCCTATCTGGTGATCACGCCTGTCGTCGTGGGCGCGGGCCATGATCCCTATCTGCCGCACTTCGTGCTGGGCGTCGCGCTCTTCTACCTGACGGTTTCGCTGACGTTCCTGTGGTCGCGCCGCACGCTCCAGGCCGAGCGCGCCGCCCGCCAGGCCGCCGAAGCCCAGATGGCCGCCAAATCCGCCTTCATCGCCATGGTCAGCCATGAGCTGCGCACGCCGATCAACGCCATCGTCAATGGCGCGGCCTCGCTGGAGGGCGGCGGGGAATCCGATCGCGCGGCGGCCGCGCTGATCGCCGACGCCGGACTGATGATGCGCGCCCAGCTGAACGACCTGCTGGATCTGTCGAAGATCGAAGCGGGTCGCATGGGGGTCGAGGTCGTCGACCACGATCTGCGCGCGCTGATCTCCAACACCGTGCGGTTCTGGCGCAATACGGCGCGGGCCAAGGGTCTGCGACTGACCCTGCGGGGCGTCCAGGCGGGGCCCCAATGGGTGCGGGGCGATCCGATGCGGGTGCGCCAGGTGCTGAACAACCTGATCAGCAACGCGATCAAGTTCACCGCCGAGGGCGAGGTGACCGTAACGGTGACCACCCTGACGCGCGACAACCGCCGCTTCGTGTCGATCGAGGTGTGCGATACCGGGCCGGGCCTTACCGAAGACCAGATCGCGCGCCTGTTCAGCCCTTATGAGCAGCTCGGCTTGAAGACGGCGCGCGCCTTTGGCGGCACGGGCCTGGGCCTGGCGATCAGCCGGGATCTGGCGCGGCTGATGGGCGGCGACCTGAAGGCCGTCGATGGGGGCGCTTGCGGCGCTTGTTTCACCCTGACCCTGCCGGCGCCCGAGGGCGCGC
>JAYRLX010000095.1:0-11243 GCA_041905125.1 Caulobacter sp.
AAGCAGGTCAGCGCCGCCTTCGACATCCTGGGCGACGCCGAGAAGCGCAAGAAGTTCGACCTCGGCCAGATCGACGCCGACGGCCGCGAGACCATGCGCGGCTTCGGCGGCCAGCCCGGCAATGGCCCGTTCAACGCCGGCGGCTTCGGCCGGGGCGGCTTCCGAGTCGACGAGGGGCCGGAGATCGATCTCTCGGACCTGTTCGGCGGCATGTTCGGCGGCGGTCGCGGCCCCTTCGGCGGCGGCGGCCAGACCGGCGGCTTCGCCCCGCGCGGCGCCGACGTGAAGGCGCGCCTCGAGATCGACCTGGAAGAGGCGATCAAGGGCGGCAAGAAGCGGGTCAGCTTCTCGGACGGCCGCACGATCGACGTCACCATCCCGGCCGGCGCCCAGGAAGGCCAGACCCTGCGCCTGAAGGGGCAGGGCGCTCCCGGGCGCGGCGGGGCGGGCGACGCGATGATCGAGCTCGCCATCAAGCCGCACCCGATCTATCGCCGCGAGGGCGAGGCCCTGGTCATGGACCTGCCGATCTCGGTCCCCGACGCGGTGCTGGGCGGCAAGGTCGAGGCCCCCACGCCGGACGGCAATGTGATGCTCAACGTGCCCAAGGGCAGCAACAGCGGCCAGACCCTGCGCCTGAAGGGCCGCGGCTTCGCGGACGCCAAGGGCAAGCGCGGCGACCTGCTGGCGCGCCTCGTGGTGACCCTGCCCGAGACGGTCGACCAGGACCTCGAAAAATTCGCCCAGGCCTGGCGCGAGCAGAAGCCCTACACGCCGAAGCGGAAGTAGGGCGGCGGCGGCGCGCCGCCCCCTCGTTTCACCCGCCGAAGATGAAATCGGCCTTGTAATAGCCCTTGGCCGGATCAAGGATGTCGATGGCGAACGGCGCCGAGCCATCCGCCAGGTCGGTTAGCCAGGCGTCGTTCGAACGAACCATGACGCCCAGATCGCCCTTCTGCGCTTCGGCCAGCAGCCAGCCGACCATCGCCGCCTTGGTCCCAATGCCGCTCGGACCATCGCCGCCATAGCTCGCGAAATAGTCCACGCGGCTATCGATCATCGCGTGGATCTTGGCGTCGGTCGGCGCCGCGCCAAAGATCGTCTTGTATGCTTCACGGGTCGCGTCGACGACGCTCAGCGCGCCGTACTTGGCCAGGAATGCGTCCTTGCCTTCGCCGTACTTCCCAAGATTGACCGCGAAATTGATGTAGCGGTTCTCCAGATTGAAGCTCTGGTAGTAGGCGGCGTTGAGATTGTTGCTGTTCGATCCCGTGGGAGAGACGAGATAGTCGACGCCCCCCAGGCTGGGAATTTTTCCGGTGAAGAACTGGTAGGCCAGGGTGGCGACCGACGTCCCCGCGCCCGCCGCGCCGATGATGGCGGTGAGGGCTTCGGCGACGGTCGCGCCCGCATAGATCTTCAACTGCAGGTCTTGGGCGAAGCTCGCATAGGCGGTCGCACTGCTTCCCGCGCGCAGAATCGAGGCGAAGGCCGTCTCGACGGCCGGCAAGAACGAGATGCTCAACGGCACGCTCTTATCCGCGAACCGCAGGATCTCGATATTGCTCAGGGTGTCGACGCCATCACGGCCGCTGCGCGAGTCCCTGATGGTCCACTTGCCGTCCGCACCCTTTTGCCAAGCGTACTCACTCGACTGGCCGGTGAAGACCGCCGTGTCGATTCCGTCCCGACCATCCAGGACATCGTCACCGCCCAGGCCTCTCAACACGTTGGCTACGCCGTTGCCCGAGATCACGTCGGCGCCGGCGCCGCCGATCGCGTTTTCGATGATCGTGCCAAAGGCGATCGAGACGTTGTTGGTCCAGGTGTAGAGATCCGGCAGGACGCCCGCCGAAAGCCAGACGTTCCAGTCGATCGTCGGATATGTGGCCTTGTAGTAGGCGACCTGTTCGT
The DNA here is from genome assembly GCA_041905125.1 of Caulobacter sp. GTDB lineage: Bacteria > Pseudomonadota > Alphaproteobacteria > Caulobacterales > Caulobacteraceae > Caulobacter. Next base: position 1,915 of record JAYRLX010000095.1, read on the forward strand.
CGACCGAGAACTGACCGATGCTCGAGAATGACCCTGGCTCCAGATCAATGGTCGAGGACCGGGTGTTTCCCGAGGCGTCGATCGTATCCGAGCCCGAGGCGTCGTACAGCACCATGCCGAACTTGCGGGGCGCGTTCAGGGTGTAGACAGTGTCGCCTTTGCCGGTCTCCGGATCCGCGCCATACATCGTCTGCAGGGCGAGAACGTCGTACAGCATGAGGTCTTTGGCCCCGACATAGTCGAGAGAGGCTTTGGCGTCCGCCCCAGACCCGGTGACCGTCAAGGCGTACTTCGACACCGAGTTCCCCATCAGCACGTAGGGCCAGCGCTGGTATTCCTTGGCCAATAACGTGCCGTAGTCATAGGGGTGGGCGAGGCCCAAGGTGTGCCCCAATTCGTGGAGCAGCAGCTCGTAATTGACGCCGTTGCGCGCATCGACCCAAAGGTCGCCGCCGACGCCCGGACCTGGATAGTAGGCCCAGCCCGCAGCCCCAAAGGTGTCATTAGTGACCGCTGCGCGGATATCCCCGGTCGTCCCCGGCTCTTGTGCTTCCTTGAAGCTCAGCGCGATGTAGCGATCGTAGGTCGAAAGCGCGTCGCGGAAAATCTGGGCCTCGGCCGCGGAAAAGGCGCGGAACCCGGCGCGGTAGGGTTCCGAACTCGAGCCATAGCCCGACCAGTCGCTGGCCGCGGTGGGAAATCCATAGGTGACAACCGACGAGGTCCATCCTGTCCGACCTCCTGTCAACGACGTCAGGATGTCCTGGATCGAGGGCGCCGCCATGCTTCACTCCAAATCGCGCGAACAGGACCGAGCCGCGGGTGCGTTGCGGCCATCGGTTGAGAGCTCTACCTCAGCGCGACTGAGGCGGATAGCCCTGGGACCCGCGGTTGGAAGGCGCCGCTGGCTATTCGCTGCTCGTATGGCGGAGACGCGCGTTCGGTCGTTCTCAAGCGTGTCCGACCGTGACAGAACGACGCAGCCCGTTCATAAGCTGGGCGTTCAGTCTCCATTCAGCCGCGTTCCGTTAGACCGGAGAGCATGAAAACGATCCGCGTCATCCTCGTCGCCGCCGCGCTGGCCGCCGCCCTTCCGGGCGCCGCCTCGGCGCAGCGTCGTGGGCCCGACTCGCTGGGCGCCGACTGGCGCGCGCAGCAGGACGAGGCGCGGGGCGGCGTGCAGTCGGGCCGGCTGGTGCCGCTGTCGCGCGTGATCGAGATGATCTCGCGCCGCGTGCCGGGCCGCGTGCTGGACGCCGGCCTCGAAGGCCGCAACTACCGCGTCCGCTGGGCCACGGCCGACGGCCGCCGCATCGACTTCATCGTCGACGCCGAGACCGGACAGATCATCAGCGGGGGCTGAGGAGTTTTCGAGGACCCATGCGCATCCTGCTCGTCGAGGACGATCCCGATCTGACGCGCCAGCTGAAGCTGGCCCTGGCCGACGCCGGCTATGCCGTCGACCACGCTCCCGATGGCGAGGAGGCCCAGTTCCTGGGCGAGACCGAGCCCTATGACGCCGTGATCCTCGACCTGGGCCTGCCCAAGGTGGACGGCGTGTCGGTGCTGGAGCGCTGGCGGCGCGGCAATGTCACGACGCCGGTCCTGATCCTGACCGCGCGCGGCGCCTGGAGCGACAAGGTCGCCGGCTTCGACGCGGGCGCCGACGACTATCTGGCCAAGCCCTTCCACACCGAGGAACTGCTGGCGCGGCTGCGGGCCCTGCTGCGCCGTTCCGCCGGCCACGCCGCGCCGTCGCTGTCCTGCGGCGCCTTGCGCCTCGACCCCCGCGCCGCCCGCGCCAGCGTCAATGGCGAGCCGCTGCGCCTGACCTCGCTGGAATACCGCCTGCTGCACTACATGATGATGCACCAGGGACGGGTGATCGGCCGCACCGAGCTGGTCGAGCACCTGTACGACCAGGACTTCGATCGCGACTCCAACACCATCGAGGTGTTCATCGGCCGCTTGCGCAAGAAGCTGGGCGCCGAGCGGATCGAGACCGTCCGGGGCCTGGGCTATCGCCTGGCGCCGCTGCCGGGCGAAGAAGCCGCCTAATCCCTTGCTGGACCTGCGCCGCCGTTCGCTGGTCCGCCGCCTGATCCTGATCGCCGGGATCTGGACCCTGCTGGTCGTGGTGATCGCGGGCGTCTTCCTGACCGCCCAGTTCCGAGGGGCGGCCATCCGACGGTTCGACCAGTCGCTGGCGGTGCTGACCGACGACCTCTATGCGGGCTCGACGGTCGAGGCCGGCGTGCTGAAGGCGCCGTTCCTGACCGACATCCGGGCCACGCGCGCCTATTCCGGCCGCTACTGGGTCATTCTCGACAAGTCGCCGGACGGGGCGATGAAGCCGATCGAGCGCTCGCGCTCGCTGTTCGACAGCGACCTGATGCTGTCCTCGGCCCAGATCGACAAGCTGGACGCCGCCCCGGGCAAGACCCAGTACTTCGACATGCGCGGCCCGCAGGACAAGCCGTTGCGCGCGGCCGCCATCCTGACGCGCCTGCCCGGCTATCCCGATCCGGTGGTGTTCCTGGCCGCCGAGGACCGCTCGCCGATCGACGCCGACGCCGACCGCTTCGCCCGCATCACCGCCTTCGCCCTCTTGATCCTGGGCGGCGGCCTGGTCCTGGGCATGGTCGTGCAGGTGCGCTTTGGCCTGCAGCCGCTGTTCCGCCTGCGCCGCGAGGTGGCCTCGGTCCGGCGCGGCAAGGCCGAGCGGGTCGAGGGCGTCTATCCCGAGGAGCTGTCGCCCTTGGCGACCGAGCTGAACGCGCTGCTGGCGCACAACCAGGAGGTCGTGGAGCGCCAGCGCACCCACGTCGGCAACCTGGCCCACGCCTTGAAGACGCCGATCTCGGTGATGCTGACCGAGGCCACCCAGCAGCCGGGCCAGCTGGCCGAGGTGGTCGAGCGCCAGGCCCAGACCATGCGCGAGCAGGTCGACCACCACCTGCGCCGCGCCCGCGCCGCCGCCCGCTCGCAGACCAGCGGCGAACGCACGCCCGTCGAACCGATCCTGGACGAGCTGGCCGTCACCCTGGAGCGCATCTTCCAGGACAAGGCGGACGGTCGGGGGATCGAGATCGACTGGCGTTGCCCCGAGGATCTGGCCTTCCAGGGCGAGAAGCAGGACCTGCTGGAACTGGTCGGCAATGTGATGGAAAACGCCGGCAAGTGGTGCCGGGGAAAGATCCGCGTGGACGCCTCGCCGTCGGGCGAGACGCGGATGATCGTCACGGTCGACGACGATGGTCCCGGCCTGCCGCCCGAGGAGCGGGCCCAGGCGCTGAAGCGCGGCCAGAGGCTGGACGAGAACGCTCCGGGCTCCGGCCTTGGCCTGTCGATCGTCGACGAACTGGCCCGCGCCTATGGCGGCTCGGTCCAGCTTGGTGAATCGCCCATCGGCGGACTGCGGGTGACTTTGAACCTGCCGCGCGCCGAAACCTGAGCGATTGCGACGCGGCGTCGCGGGAGGCGCGGCGCCCGCGAAAAGACGCTAAGTCACTTACAGGCCTAAGCTTTTTGGGGTGGCGGGCGTCCGGGCCCCAGACGCGATTTTTATCGCGTTTCGGAAATCCTTAACCTCGATCCGAACATGGTTGACGGAACTGTCGGTTGCATGAGCCGACATGGGGGACAATGGCCGTCATAGCCGCCCATAAACTGCAGCTGATCCGGACGCTGGTGGAGACCGCGCCGGATGCGGCGCTGCGCAGCCTGGAGCTGGCCCTGGCGGGGACCAGCGCCCAGAGCATTTTCGCGCCCGTGCGCGAGCTGGTCGAGGAAGAGACCGCCAACCGCTTCGTCCGCAACAACGTGCTGGCCCCGATCGTCCCCCTTTGCGCCAAGCGCGAGGAGGGGGCCATCGCCTTTCCCCCGCCGGTGCTGGCGCGAACCTGGCGCGCCCTGCGCGGCATCGCCCCCCGCGAGACCCAGGAAGCGGCGGCCAAGTGCAATCCCTGGGACCTCGACCAGGGCGCGCCGCTGGTCTTCGACGAGCTTTGCAAGATAGGCGCGGCGGCGCTGCGCGATCCCGAGAACGCCGCCTTCGACAGCGTCCGCTCGCTCTGCGATCCCGAAGAACTGGCCATGTGCCTGCAACTGGCGCCGATCGTCCGCACCTGCCTGCCTCGGCTGTCGGAATGGGTCAGCCGGATGTCGGACGAGCGGGCCGCCGCCGCGCGCCTGGCCTATGCCGACGCCTGCCGGATTCGCGAGGACGCGGGGCCGCTGCTGCTGGACATCCTGTCGGCCCATCTGCCCGACGAATGGCGCATCCTGCGCGTGATCTCGGCCGTCATGGACCGGCCCAGCGATCGTTATCTGGCCTCCTCCGAGGTCAAGGGTCTGGGCGAGCGTTTCCTGTCCGACATCGAGGCGTCGATCGCCCATGTCGAGACCTTCGACTTCGGCGGCGGCGAGGCGGCCGGTCGCGAGGCGGCCCTGAAAGCCCAGAAGGTCCAGCTGCAGATCGTCGAGTTTCAGCAGTCCGTCGATCTCAACAAGGACGGTCCCTGGGGCCGGCGCGTGGCGCGCTTCAAGCAGACCATGGCCAAGGCTTGCGAAGCGCGGATGGATCAGATCGAGCGGGAGCTGGGCAAGGCGCTCCCGACCCGGCCGATCTCGATGCTGGCCAAGAAGGGCGCGCGCGGCGTGGCCAAGCTGGTGGCGCCGCCCGACGAGGCCATGCTGGATCGCGCGCGCGGCGGCTTGGCTTTCATCGCCGACCTGCGCCCCTGCGCCGACAAGGCCGGCTATGGCAGCAGCCGCAACAAGTTCCTAGAGAAGCTGAACGCTTATCTCGACCCGTATATCGAGGATGTCCTGCATGTCGCCCGCACCGGCGATGGCGGCGACCCGGCTATCGCCATGGAATATCTGAACGTCGCCGCCAGCTTCATCGCCTACACGCGCGACGACAAGACCGCCGAGATCGTCCGCCGCCGGGCCGCCGCGGCGATCGCGGCCTAGGGCGTTGGCGACGCTTGACGCCCTTAAGCGCTTTTCCCACTAACGGCCGGCGTAAGAACAAGCTAACACCCGCATCATGATCGCATTCTGGATCGCCGCGACGGGGCTGTCGGCCGTGACCGCGGGGCTGGTGCTGCGCGGCGCCGCGCGAGCCCGGCCCGTAGACGACGCCCAGGCCCGGCTGGAGCCCCATCGCCGCCGCCTGGCCGAGGTCGAGCGCCTGGCCATGGACGGCCTCCTGGCGCAGGACGAGCTGAAGGCCGCCCGCGCCGAGGCGGGCCGAGGCCTGCTGGCCGCCGCGGACCAGGCCGAGACCTGGGAGCGGGGCGGCGTCGCCGCGCGCAAGGCGGTGGTCGCCATCGCCGGCGCCGCGTGCGTGGCGGGCGTGGGCCTCTATGTCTGGCTGGGCCATCCCGAACTTCCCGACCAGCCCTACGCCAAGCGCGTCGCCGAGTGGAAGGCCGCCGATCCGGCGTTGCTGCAGCCGGCCCAGATCGCCGCCGTACTGGAAGGCGTGGCGGCCGAGCGCCCGAACGACGCCGAGCCGCTGGTGTTCCTGGCCAAGGCCCGCGCCGCCGCCGGCGACATGGCGGGCGCCGAGCAGGCCCTGCGCCGCGCCGTGGACCGCGCCCCGAACCGCGCCGACATCTGGAGCCTGCTGGGCGAGACCTTCGTCATCGAGGCCAAGGGCGACATCGGCGCCGACGCCAAGCTGGCCTTCAGTCGCGCCGTGAAGGCCGACCCGAAGGACCTTCGGGCCCGCTACTATCTGGGCCGCGCTCGCATCGCCGAGGGCGATGTGGCTGGCGGCGTGGGCGACTGGCGCACGCTGCTGAACAGCCTCGCCCCCAACGATCCGGCGCGCACCGCCCTGGGGCGCGAGATCGCCGAGGTCGAGGCCGCCGGCGGCCTGCCAGCGCCCGAGCCCGCCGCCGCCCAGAACCCGCAGGTGCAGGGCATGATCGCCGGCATGGTCGAGGGCCTGGCGGCGCGCCTGGCCCAGTCGCCCGACGATCCGGACGGCTGGGTGCGCCTGGTCCGCGCCTACGCCGTGCTGGGCGAGACGGCCAAGCGCGACGCGGCCCTGGCCACCGCCACGGCCCGCTTCAAGGATCAGCCCAAGGTGATGGCGGCCCTGCGCCAGGCGGCCGACGCGCCGGCCCAGGCCGGCATGGCCGCACCGACCAACGCCCCAAAGACGATGCAATGAGTTTCTGGCCCCAAAGCTTGCTACCAAAGTCCCGCAAGGCGCGCCGGCGCCTGACCGTCCTGCTGGCCGTGGCGCCGGTGCTGGCCCTGGCCGTGGGCCTGGCGCTGTACGGCATGCGCGACAGCATCTCGCTGTTCTACACCCCCGCCCAGGCGCAAGAGGCGCACGTCAAGCCGGGCCGTAAGGTGCAACTGGGCGGCCTCGTCCAGCACGGCAGCGTGGTCAAGCATCCGGGCGGCGACGTCGAGTTCGTGGTCGCCGACCAGAAGGCTAAGGCGAAGGTGGTCTATCACGGCGACCTGCCCGACCTGTTCCGCGAAGGGCAGGGGATCGTCGCCGAGGGGACGTTCAACGACCAGGGCGTCTTCGTCGCCAAGCAGGTCCTGGCCAAGCACGACGAGCGCTACATGCCGCGCGACGTCGCCAAGGCGCTGAAGAAGCAGGGCGAATGGCGCGGCGACGGCGCTGGCGCTCCGGCCTATGACGCCTCGGCCTACGGGAAGCCGGCTCAATGATCACCGAGCTTGGCGCATTCGCCCTCGTCCTGGCGCTGATGCTGTCGGTCGCCCAGACCGGCCTTTCGGCGGTCGGCGGCGCGCGGCGATCCGTGGTGCTGGCCGGCGCGGGACGCGGCGCGGCTGTCGCGGTGTTCCTGGCCGTGGCCGTCGCCTTCGCCGCCCTGATCCACGCCTTCGTGGTCTCCGACTTCTCGGTCGCCAACGTCGCGGCCAACTCGCATACGGCCAAGCCGATGCTCTACAAGGTGGCCGGCGCCTGGGGCAGCCATGAGGGCTCGATGCTGCTGTGGTGCCTGGTGCTGACCGGCTACGGCGCGGCCATGGCCTTCTTCGGCGACAGCCTGCCGCCGCGCCTGCGGTCCTACGCCATCGCCATCCAGGGCGCGCTGGGCGTGCTCTTCCTGGCCTACACGGTGTTCGCCTCGAACCCGATGGAGCGCCTGCTGGAGGTTCCGGTCGAGGGGCGGTCGCTCAATCCGCTACTGCAGGACCCGGCGCTGGCCTTCCACCCGCCGTTTCTCTACGCGGGCTATGTCGGCTTCTCGGTGGTCTATTCGCTGTCGCTAGCGGCGCTGATCGAGGGCCGCATCGACGCGGCCTGGGCCCGCTGGGTGCGCCCCTGGACCCTGGCGGCCTGGAGCCTGCTCACCGTCGGCATCACGCTTGGCGCCTTCTGGGCCTATTACGAGCTGGGCTGGGGTGGCTGGTGGTTCTGGGACCCCGTCGAGAACGCCAGCTTCATGCCCTGGCTGATCGGCGCGGCGCTGCTGCACTCGGCCATCGTCACCGAGAAGCGCGGGGCGCTGCCGGGCTGGACCGCGTTCCTGGCCCTGGCGGCCTTCACCTTCTCGATGCTGGGCGCCTTCCTGGTGCGCTCGGGCGTGCTGACCAGCGTGCACGCCTTCGCCGTCGATCCGACCCGCGGCGTGCTGCTGCTGATCATGATGGGCGTCGCCGCCGGCGCGGGCTTCCTGCTGTTCGCTCTCCGCGCGCCCAGCCTCAATCCCGGCGGCCAGTTCCGCACGATCAGCCGCGAGAGCGCCATCGTGCTCAACAACATCCTGCTGTCGACCGCGACGGCGGTGGTGCTGCTGGGCACGCTGTTCCCGCTGATCCGCGAGGCCATGGACGGCGAGGCCGTCTCGGTCGGCGCGCCGTTCTTCAACCTCACCTTTGTGCCGCTGATGATCCTGGCCTTCGCCGTGCTGCCCGCCGGGCCGCTGCTGGCCTGGAAGCGCGGCGACGCCGGCGGTGTCACCCGCAAGCTGTGGGTCGTGCTGGCCGCCGCCGTCATCCTCGGCCTGATCGCCTACGCCGTCGTCCAGCCGCGCAAGGCCCTGGCCAGCGGCGGCCTCGTCGTCGGCTTCTGGCTGATCGGCGGCGCGCTGCTGGAGCTGGCCGAGCGTCTGAAGCTGTTCCGCGCCCCCGCCGCCGAGAGCGCCCGCCGCGCCCGCGGTCTGCCGCGCGGCGCCTGGGGCACGACCCTGGCCCACGCCGGCCTCGGGATCTTCGTGCTCGGCGCTTCGTTCGAGACCGCCTGGCGGGTCGAGGCGGCCCAAGCCTTGAGCCTGAACGGCAGCCAGCCGCTGGGCGCCTACACCCTGACCCTGACGAAGGTCGGCACGGTCGAGGGGCCCAACTATCTGGCCGAGCGCGGCGTCGTGAAGGTGGTCGACAAGGCGGGCCGGCTGGTCTGCCTCGCCGCGCCCGAGCGCCGGTTCTATCCCACCGGCGGGCAGACCACCTCGGAGGTCTCCATCTGCCCCAGCGTTCTCAACGACATCTATGTCGTGATGGGCGAGCGCAGGGCGGGCGAGGGCGGCAAGCCCGCCTGGCTGATCCGCGCCTATGTGAACCCGTGGGTCAGGCTGATCTTCCTGGGGCCGTTGCTGATGGCCGTGGGCGGCGTCGTCTCGCTGTCGGACCGCCGGGTGCGGCTGGGCGTCGGGCGACGGGCGCAGGAGACGGTGTCGTGATCCGCAAGCTCAAGGCCGCCGCCGTCGCACTCTGCGCCGTCGCCCTGACGGCCGGCGCGTCCGAGCCGTCCGAGCGCCTGGCCGATCCGGCGCAGGAGGCCCACGCCCGCGCGCTGTTCCGCGAGGTCCGCTGCCTGGTCTGCCAGAACGAGTCGATCGACGACTCCGAGGCCCAGTTGGCCGGGGATCTGCGGCGGATTGTCCGCGAACAGGTCAAGGCCGGCCGCAGCGATTCCGAAATTCGCGCTTTCCTGGTCGAGCGCTACGGCGAGTTCGTGCTGCTGAAGCCGCCGTTCTCGGCCGGCAACGCCGTGCTGTGGCTGGCGCCGGTGGGCATTCTGCTGATCGGCGGCGTCCTGATGGTCGGACTTCTGCGGCGGCGCGCGCCAGCAGAGGGCGAGCTTTCGCAGGACGAGGAAGAACGCCTGAAGCGTCTGCTCCAAGACGATTGACACGATTGCGCCGAAAAGGGGCCGCAAGAAGTGCTCGCCGGGGCGTGAAGATTAGGTCGAGAACCATTGCACCTTTTATGCGTGGGACTAGGTTCTGTAGTCAGAGGGACCGCGCCGGCGCGGCTTGAGACGTAAGGGACCGCGCCGAAACGCGCGGGTGAGGAAAGACGAGAATGACCGCTAGGAAGTCGGGTTT